>CAISUK010000225.1 GCA_903888645.1 uncultured Pseudomonadota bacterium
ATCTTATTCATGATGCCAGCATCAATCATTTCGACGTAGCATCGATTGGCGAGGTCGATCAGGTCGGCAAGCTGTTTCCCGACGCGACGCTGTTCTTCATGCATCCGGTCAAGACCGTCAGCAGCATCAGTGCGGCATATCGCGATTTCGGCGTGCGCCAGTTCGTCGTCGACCATATCGATGAGCTGGGCAAGATTCCGCGAGCCCTCGCCCAGGCCGGAAACCCTGCACCGGTGCGCGTCTTTGTGCGTATCAAGACGCGCGCGGCGCCCGGCATCAGCTTTGTCCTGTCGAAAAAGTTTGGTGCCGAGGCCGAACAGGCAGTCGCCCTGCTGCGCGAGATCGACCGCCTCGGCTATGCCGCGGGCATCGCTTTTCACGTCGGCTCGCAATGCACGACAACGGCGCCCTACCAGGAGGCGCTTGACGATGCCTATCGCATCGTCGCTGCCAGCGGTGTGCGCATTACTGCCATCGACGTCGGCGGTGGTTTTCCTGCCCATTATCCCGATGTCAACGCGCCGGATCTGCTCGACTATTTCGCGGTAATTGGCCGCGGCCTCGAGCAGTTCAATCCGCAGCAGAATGGCATCGATGTTTATTGCGAGCCGGGCCGCGCCATCGTTGCCTCGGCCGTATCCATCGTCACGCAGGTCCATCTGCGCAAGGACAACATGCTCTATCTCAACGATGGCTTCTACGGCAGTCTGGTCGAAGCCAATCAGGCCGAGGGCAGCATCAAGTTGAGCGGGCAAACCTTCACCACCGCCGGTCCGTGCAACGGCGAGCCGCTGCTGTTTTCCCTCTATGGCCCGACCTGCGATTCGCTCGACGCCCTCGGCGATGCTGTTTGGCTAGACCGCAACACAACCACCGACGACTGGGTCGTCTTCGACCACATGGGAGCCTACAGCAACGCCCTCGTCACCGAGTTCAACGGTTTCCAGTCGAACTACTTCGTGGCGATCGACGACCAGGCGACGAGCTAGAACTCCGTCATACCGGTGAAAACCGGTATCCAGAAAGGCGCAGCAAAAACTGGATTCCGGCCTGCGCCGGAAAGACGTTCTGTGAAGCGCCTTCTACCCGCCCTGCCCGACATGCAGCACCCACAGTCGGGCCAGTGCGGCGGTGCCGTCGTTGCCTTGCACGGACTTGAAGTGATGCGCCGCCTTGGCCTCTTGTCCGGCGAAATGGTAGGCGTAGCCGATGTGCAGGCGGGCGTCGTCGAGGCGTTTGATGCCGCCTTTTTTCAGTGCGGATTCCATCATCTCCAGACCCTTGTCGGACTGGCCGTTCAGCACATAATTGAAGCCGGTGTTGAACAACACCGTACCGTCTTTGGCGCTCGCTGCCTGGGCATCGTCCTGGCCTAGCGTCTTGCGGTCTTCGGCCACATTCTTGGCGGTCAGGTCGCGCAGCCGCTTGTGCCGGTCGGCATCGGCGCCGCTGCCGAGCAGTCCGGCCGCATAACCCTGGTCGACGATCTTCTTCGCCTCGGCGGGAAAGCCGGCCTGCAATGACAGCTGCGCCATCTCCACATATTCGCCGGTGCTGCGCATGGTGTTGGTCGCCAGCTTCAGACGGCCAAGATCGAGCGACAAACGATCGGAGAAATTGGCGCGCGATGCCGTGGCATAAATTACCGCCAGCCAGTAATCGCGTTTCGGGTAATAGGCGACCAGCTTTTCCAGCGCATTGGCGTAGCCGGCATTGTCCTGCTGCTTCTGTGCGACGCTGGACAGCAACTGCAGCCGGTCTTCCGTCGGCGTCTTGCCGGCCTGCTCGTCGGCCAGCAGATCGGCCTGCAACTCATGGCCGGCGCGAGCAAAATCGTTGCCTAGGTAAAGCGACTGAATTTGCAGCGTGCGCACTGATTTTTCGGTGCCGCCATCCTTCTGGTAATGGCTGGCCGTCTCGGCGCACTTGGCATAATCGCGGGCGACGTAATACTGGCTGGCGGCAGCGGCCAGGAACTGCAGTTTCTCGTTATCCTTGGCTTGTGGCGAAGCCGCCGCGGCTTCAAAGGCATGGGCAGCAGCGACCGCTTCGCCGGCAATGGCCGCGGCCTGGCCAAGCAATTGCTGAATCAGATAAGTTTCATACGGGGTCTTGTCGCCGATCGCGTCGGTCTCGTGCACCTTGGCCAGCGCTTCCTTGCCCTTCTTGGCCTTGATCAAGTCGATGGCAGCCTGGATCGGCTTGCCGATTTCCGGGCGCACCGTGTTCTTGGCGGGCGCGGCTTCTTGGGCGCCAGCGCTGCCTGCAGCAAGGAAAAGCACACCGCAGAGCAGCGCCGCAAAGAGAGAGTTAGTCTGTAGCTTCATCGTTTCAGGTCACGCAGCAATTTATGTGTCAGGACAAAAAACTCCCTCTCACCCGATTCGGGGGAGAGGGAGCTGCGTTCGATCAATTGGCAAACTGCTCGTTCCCGACCAGGCCAATCTTGGTAACGCCAAGGCGTTGTGCCGAGGCCATGACCATGGCAACCGATTCATACTTGACCAGCTTGTTCGGGCGCAGATGCACTTCCGGTTGCACGGGTGCCGCAGCGGCGGCGCGCAAGTGATCCTCGAGTTCGACGCGGCCGGGGATGGTCTGTCCGTTCCAGATCAAGGTGCCGTCGAAGTCGACCTCGATGGTCACCACTTCCGGCGGTGTCAGTGGCGGCGGCGGACTGCCGGCCGGCATATTCAGTTTGACGGCGTGCGTCTGGATCGGAATGGTGATGATCAGCATGATGAGCAGCACCAGCATCACGTCGATGAGCGGCGTGGTGTTGATGTCGACCATGACATCCGGATCGCCCGAACTGCTGGTACTTCCTACAACCATTGCCATTTTTTTTCTCCCTGGCGCGTCATTTCTAAGAAAGCCCGAGCCGAGCGATCTGCGCTGCCGTTCCGGATCCCGGCCTGCGCCGGGATGACGGTCCTGATGAGTGGCGCTATTTGTCCCGAACTGCGCCCCTCATAGTTGCCATGGCGCCACCCCGAATCCGTCATTCCGGTGAAGGCCGGAATCCAGTGGTTGGCGATGTCGGCGGCTAATCCAAAATCCATATCAACCGCCTCTTGGCGCCGGTTGTGTAATGAAACCGAGCTTCAAAATCCCGGCGCGCTGGCAGGCATAGACCACCTTGCCGATCGATTCGTAACGGGCATCGCGGTCGCCGCGAATATGCACTTCGGGTTGCGGCAGCTTGACTGCCTCGACCTTGAGTTTCTCGAACAGGCCCTTGCTGTCGGTGATCAACTGCTGATTCCAGAACACATCGCCGTCGCGATTGACCGAGATCAGCACGTTCTCCGGCTTGGTCTGCGTTGGCTGGTTGGTTTCCGTCGGCAGTTGCACGGGGATCGACTGGATCACCACCGGAATGGTGATGAGGAAGATGATCAGCAGCACCAGCATCACGTCCACCAGGGGCGTGGTGTTGATCGCCGAGACCACCTCGTCCTCGTCGGCGCCTGCCCGGTGCTTTTTCTTTGCCACGATCAGTCTCCGGCGCGACGCCGCCGTCCGCCGCCACCGCTGAGCAGGATCATGTGCACGCCGCCGCTGAAGTGGCGAATCAATTCCATGGCAACCTTGTTGCGGCGCACCAGCCAGTTGTAGCCGAGCACCGCCGGCACCGCCACGGCCAGACCCATGGCCGTCATGATCAGCGATTCGCCGACCGGGCCGGCCACCTTGTCGATCGACGCTTGGCCGGCAATGCCGATGGCTGTCAGGGCGTGGTAGATGCCCCAGACGGTACCGAACAGGCCGACAAACGGCGCTGTCGAGCCGACCGTGGCGAGAAAGGCCAGACCATTTTGCAGGCGGTTGCTGACCACATCCATGGCGCGCTCGATGGTCATATCCACCCAGGTGGTCAGATCGAGTTCCATCTTCACTTCGCTGGTGTGATGCTCGGCGGCATAGGCGCCCTTTTCGGCGATGAAGCGGAAGGCGCTATCCTCGTCGAGCGCCTTGAGGCCTTCCTGCGGCGTGGTGGCGTGCCAGAACTTTTCGTCCGATTCCTTGGCCTGCTTGAACAGCTTCTGCTGTTCAAGCAATTTGAGTATGCCGATGTACCAGGAACCGAGCGACATGATTACCAGGATGATCAGCGTGCCCTTCGAAACAAAATCCCCTTGGCGCCATAACGCGTCGATGCCATAGGGATTATCGAGCGTTTCCGTTGCCGGCGCCGCGGCCGGCGGCTGCGGTGCCACCGGCATGGCCGCCGTGGTCGCAGGCGGCGATTGTGCCATGGCTGGCGCAGTGACGAGAACCGTGCTGCTCAGCACCATGCCGGCGAGCAGGGCGGCGGCAGCGCCGCGAATCGATTGCTTGAAATTCATGGGGAAATATCCTGGTTGAGAAGTTGATTAGCTTGATTCAAAAAATTCACCGAGCATGATTCAATAAATGCGCTTGTCTTTCAGCGCGTCATCCCGGCGGAGGCCGGGATCCGCCGAACTGCGATGCTCGTCTGGATTCCGGCCTGCGCCGGAACGACGGCCCGAAAAAATAGACGCCATCACTCGATCTTCCATTCGTACTCGATGCGCGACCACGATTGCTCCGGCTTGCCATCCGCCGTCGCCGGCTTGAACTTGCACAGCGAGAGTGCTTTGCGGGCGGCTTCGTCAAGGCGGCGGGACCCGGAGGAGCGCTCCACTTTGCCTTCCAGCACGCGGCCATCGACATCGATGAGAAAGCTGAGTGCCACGGTGCCGGTCTCCTGCGCGCGCAAGGCGGCCGGCGGATATTCCGGCTTGGCACAACCGCGGGCGTCCACCACCGCGGCAGTGCGTGACGGGCCGGCGGGCGCAACCGGTGCGGTGCGTGCAAACGGCACCGCTTCCGCGGGCTTGACGTTGCTGACGGCGGTGATGGTGTTCTGCAGCATCGCCTGCGGCACTTGCACCTGCACTTCCGGCGGCGGGATGAAGGGCGGCGGCGGTGCCGCCATTTTCGGCGGTGGCGGCGGTGGCGGCTTGTCCGGCGGCGGCGCCTTGACCTCTTCGATCAGCTTGGTTTCCAGCGGCTTCTGGATGACCTCGACGATCTTGCGGGCGAGGCCGTTGACCAATGCGTAGATCATGACGACGTGGAACAGCACGACAACGACAAACCCGCCAATTTTCCGGCCGGAATCGGCGGGATCTGCGTAACTCATTTGACGAAAACCATTTGGCTACTAGACATTGAAGACAGGTCTCATGAACACAAAAAAAGCCCTCGGACGAAGCTTCCGTTGGCTTGAACGTAAGGATATCACAATGAAAAGTGTTTAAATCTCAATTTAGATAGACTTCAACCAACTCTGGCGCACGTCTGTCTGCAGCAGACTGCGTGCCGCGGAGAAGACCGCTCCAGGATTTTTCTACTCGGCCGGCACCAACGCTTCTTGTTGTGAAAATCGCATTGGAATGAATTTTATCATCATCGGCGATCAGCTCCGGATCCGTCTTTCCGGTGCAGGCCGGAATCCAGCTTTTTCCATTACATCGACACCGGCCTTTGCCGAGCGGCTGCAGATTGACAATCTCGGCGATGCCCTGTTTCGTGCAAATGAATTGATCGCCTTTAAGACGAACAGAGAAACCGGGCGCCTCAAGTGCATTGCGCAATTATGCAAACATCCTTGATGCGCCGAGGCGAAGGGGTGCGGCAGATTTTAGTCGATCCTTCCCCTTTAGTCAGAAAACTGGGAAGAGCCCATACTCGCTATCCTCGTTATCCTCATCCCGCAGGACGGAGCCAAACACACGGACGTTACCCATCCCCATGCTTGCCACAATGGACAGCACGGATTCTCTATGGTTGCGTAGTGCTTTCAGATGGCCTCATTCGCCTTTATCCTTATGCCCCTGCCGTCTCAAAAAACAACAGGTGTTACCTTAGCACACTGGCAGCCGGTCGGCGCCTGAAATGAGAACCCTCATCCCCCTTGCGACGGGGGATTTGTGACTACAGCCACAATGCGTTGTGGCTTGACAGCGCGGATCAAGTGCCGATAATGCCGGTAGTGCCTTCGTGCAATACCAATATAGGAAAATCGTCATGACTACACAAGCAGTTCGATTGATCAGCGTCAAGGTTGTCGGCGCCAACGGACAGATTTCACTCGGTAAGCAGTTCGCTGGCCGGCAAGTGCTCGTTGAAGAGCAGGGGGATGGGGTATGGCTGGTGCGAACCGCGACGGTCGTACCCGATAACGAGCGTTGGCTAAACACACCTGCCGCATCCGCCGACCTGACCACGGCCCTCGCGTGGGCGGCGCAAAATCCGCCTGGCGATGATTCAATTGAGACCACCTTGGCGCGTCTGTCGCATGGTCAGCAGTAATTCAGACGCCGGGGTTCGCCTGGACCTGAATAACCCGGTATTTCAAGCCAACCTGCTTTCATTGCAGAAACCTGAGCGCAATGCGGCGCTCGACACGCTCAACAAGCTACGACAACTGACTTGGAACCAGCTTTATCGAGACAGTGGGCTCAAGTGGGAGAAAATCAGTAGCGTTAAACCGCCAGCCGGATGTGACGCGGTGTATTCGTTGCGCATTACTCAGTCACGCAGGGCAACTGCTTACCGAGACGGCGACTTCATTCGACTGCTGACGATCGCTCCCGATCACGACAGCACTTACGGACGAAGATAGAACGCTGAACGATCTGGCTCGGTTCCGACCCCTTTGATTGGTGCCTGAAAAGAAAATCCCCATCCCGCTTGCGACGGGATGGGGGTTGGTTTGCGACTACAGCTTCGATGGGTTGAGGCGAAGATGTCTGGCAGGAATTAAATCGAGCCTGACACCAATGGCACTATCTTAAGCTTTTGACATCGCTAGTTATGGTTTTACGACAAGCGCTTGCAGGAGAAATGCAAAGGCGGTTGCCGCCCCAACGAGAACGTTAATCCAGCATCGAAGGGCCTTTCTGGACACC
>CAISUK010000226.1 GCA_903888645.1 uncultured Pseudomonadota bacterium
AACAGAAACAGTAACAGAAACATTCAAGGCAACCGGCGCGCAGCGCCCTGCCGAGTTTCCCCACAGGAGCAGTTGGCCCTATGACAGGCGTTCGAAACAGATCCGGGTTTGGCCACATTGCCAAGCTATTCGCGCTGGCCCTGACCTTGACCCTGGCGGCCCAAGCCGAGGCGCAGTTCAAGGACCCGCTGGATACCCCGGCACTCATGCGTACCCATCCCGACAAACGCCCGCTGATGGCGATTGTTCAGGCCGGCGACCGCCTGATTGCTGCTGGCCCGCGTGGCATGGTGATCGGCTCGGACGACCGGGGCAAGACGTGGACTCAAGCCAAGACCCCGGTTCAAAGTGACCTGCTGGCAGTCAATTTTCCTACCGCCAAAGAGGGATGGATCGTTGGTCATGAAGGCGTCATCTTGCGCAGCGAAGATGGCGGCAAGACTTGGCAGAAGCAGCTGGATGGCCGTGCTGCCGTCAAGATCTTCAAGGATTTTTACCAGAGCCTGGGTGCGGAGGGCGCCGCCGCTTCGGCCCAACTGGATCAGAATTACAAAGCCGGCCCCGTCTTGCCCTTCCTCGACGTGTGGTTTGAAGATACGCAGAACGGATATGCCGTCGGTTCGTTTGGTATGCTCATCGCCACCCATGATGGGGGCAAGACCTGGGAACCCTGGCTGCACAAGATTGATAACCCCCAATACCTTAACCTGAACGCTGTGCGCGGTATTGGCACTGACATCTACATCGCTGGCGAGCATGGACAGGTGTATCGTTTGGATCGGGCCAAGGGCCGCTTTACGAAAGTGGACACCGGCTACAACGGCAGTTTCTTTGGCATCGTCGGCAACAACGACACCCTGGTTGCCTTTGGCTTGCGCGGA
This sequence comes from uncultured Pseudomonadota bacterium, assembly GCA_903888645.1. Taxonomy (GTDB): domain Bacteria; phylum Pseudomonadota; class Gammaproteobacteria; order Burkholderiales; family Rhodocyclaceae; genus CAISUK01. Next base: position 882 of record CAISUK010000226.1, read on the forward strand.
ACCGTCTACCGCTCTTATAAATCGGGTGGCGGCAACGGGCGCTGGGACATCGTGGCGATGCCCAATGAGCACACCCTTTCATCCGGCAGTGCCATGTCTAATGGTGCCGGCTTCATTTTGGTGAACGCAGCGGGGCAACTGCTGGTTTCTGACAAGGATGCGAAACAATTCCAGGTCGTGACGCCGGCGAAGTCGATGCGCATGACCGGGATTGTCGTTCTTGATGCCAAGACAGCCGTGATCACCGGATTTGAAGGCGTTAGTACCGAGACATTGAGTGATGCTGCGCCTCCGCAGCACTGATTGAGCGAATTTTAAGCGGAACCGACGAATTCATGGCCATCTCTACTGATTCCAATCTGGATGCAATGCCGGTTGTCCCGGATCGCGCGAACTTTGATACGCGCTCTGGCAATTTGCTGGAACGCAGCATCTTCAACAACCGTCTCATTCTGGTGGTCATTTGCGCAATTCTGACGGTGGTGCTGGGTACTCTGGCGTCCCGCCTGGACATCAATGCCAGCTTCGACAAGATGATGCCGGTTTCCCATCCCTTCATTCAGAACTACCGCGCTAACCTGGACAAATTGCGGGGTTTGGGCAATTCGGTACGCATCGTGGTGGAGAGCCCTAAGGGCGAGATTTACAACAAGGAATACCTGGAAACCCTGCGGGACATCAACGACAAGGTCTACCTTGTGCCCGGCGTTGACCGGGCGTTCATGAAGTCCCTGTGGCTGCCAGTGGTGCGCTGGACGGAAATTACCGCAGAAGGCTACAAGGGCGGGGCCGTCATCCCGGATACCTACAACGGTTCCAAGGAAAGCATCGAGCTGGTGCGCAACAACGTTCAGCGCGCTGGGATTGTGGGTTCTCTGGTCTCCAATGATCTGCAATCGAGCATGCTTTTTGTGCCACTGCTGGAAACCGACGCGGCAACCGGCCAGCCCCTGGATTACCGCCAGTTCCGCGATACGCTGGACAATATCCGCACGGAATATGAGCAGAAGGGCGTCAAGATTCACATCATCGGCTTCGCCCAACTGGCGGGCGACCTGATCCATGGTCTGATTGAGGTGTTTACTTATTTCCTCTATGCAGCACTCATATGCACTGCGCTGATTCTTGGGTACACCCGCTGTTTGCGCAGCACGCTGCTAGTGGTGATGTGCTCCCTCGTAGCAGTGTCCTGGCAGTTGGGGCTCATGAAGTTGTTGGGGTTTTCGCTTGACCCTTATTCGATACTTGTTCCTTTCCTCATTTTTGCGATCGGGGTTTCTCACGGCGCGCAGAAGATGAACGGCATCATGCAGGACATCGGGCGGGGCACTGACCGATATGTCGCGGCGCGCTACACTTTCCGCCGCCTGTTCCTCGCCGGCTTGACTGCCCTGTTGGCGGACGCTGTTGGTTTTGCCGTACTGGCCGTCATTGATATTCCGGTTATTCGCGGGCTGGCCATTGCTTCCAGTATCGGCGTGGCGGTGTTGATTTTCACCAATCTTATCCTGCTGCCGATCCTGTTGTCGTACACAAGCGTCAGCCCGGCAGCGGCAGCGCGCTGCCTCAAGTCGAGCGATGGCGACCATCCCTTGCCCCGCTGGTTGGGCCGGTTCACCCGTAAGCCTTGGGCAATTGGCGTGATCGCCATTTCAGCAGTATTGACGGTGATTGGCTTCATCATCAGTACAAATCTGAAAATTGGCGATCTGGATCCCGGTGCGCCTGAATTGCGGCCGAACTCGGTCTACAACCAGGACAACGCCTACATCACCGAGCACTACCGCCTGTCCAGTGACCAACTCGCGGTGATCGTGACGACACCGGATGGCGGGCTGGTGGATTATGAAACCGTGCTCGAAATGGATCGTCTCGAGGAAGTGCTGCGGGATATTCCGGGGGTACAAACAACGGTGTCAGCGGCCAGTCTGGCGCGCAATTACACTGCGGCTGGCTTTGAAGGGTCGGCCAAGTGGATTACGCTGAATCGGGACAGCTTCGTGGTGTCGGATGCATTGAACTATGTCTATGACTCGAATCCGGAAATGTTTAACGATGCCCGATCCGTTGCGCCGGTCATCGCCTTCCTTGCCGACCACAAGGCGGAAACTTTGGATCGGGTGGTCAAGGCTGTTGAGGCATTTGCCGCCGAACATAATACGGAGAAACGTAAATTTCTACTCGCTGCTGGGTCTTCGGGGATTGAAGCCGCGACAAACATCGCAGTAAGCGAAGCCAATCGTACGATGCTTCTCTACGTTTATGCTGTCGTAATCGTGCTGTGTTTTGTCACCTTCCGTAGCTGGCGTGCGGTCGTGGTTGCCATTGTGCCGCTCGTAGTCACTTCGATATTGGGGGAGGCATTGATGGTGATGCTCGGCATTGGCGTCAAGGTAGCGACCCTGCCGGTGGTGGCGCTGGGAGTCGGGATCGGGGTCGATTATTCTCTCTATCTGCTAACGGTACATCTGGTGCAACAGCGGCAAGGGTTGTCTGTATCAGATGCCTATACAAGTGCATTGGCCTTTACCGGCAAGGTAGTAGCCCTGATCGGGGTGACGCTGGCTGCAGCGGTGATCACCTGGGCTTGGTCGCCGATCAAGTTCCAGGCTGATATGGGA
>CAISUK010000227.1 GCA_903888645.1 uncultured Pseudomonadota bacterium
CCCGGTCAGGATCAGCGTTTGCAGTGTTGAGGCGGCTGGCATTGCGTAGCTCGAAGTCAAATCGTCAGAACCTTGTGTTTGTCATAGATCGCCACCGGAAAATTCCGGACGGCGGGTGGCGGCGTGTGTCTAAACTTCAGTTACCTGGAGAACTTCCTCGGATTTCCGGTCGGCGGTATCGTTCCGGTGGGTTACTTCGACCGTAACCAGGCGGTGTGGATGCCATCGCCCGATGGCCGCGTCGTCCAGGTCCTCGACATTGCCGGTGGCATCGCCACTTTGGACGTTGACGGCACTGGCATCGCTGCCACGGCAACTGCGTTGACCGCGCTGGGCATTACTACCGATGAACTGACGCAATTGGCGCAGCTTTATCAGCCGGGACAATCGCTATGGCGTGTGTCAGTGACGCACTTCTCTTCCTGGGATTTCAACTGGCCCTGGGGACCGCCGCCGGGCGCCTTGCCATATTCCGGCCCCGATCCTGATACGGGCAACAATCCTCCTGTGGACAACCCCAATCCAGAATGTGGCTCGGTCATCGGCTGTGAGGATCAGTCGCTAGGCGAAGCGCTCCCGGTCGCTGGTACACCCTGGGAGTTGAACTACCGCAGCAACCGCACGCCGAGTTACAACAACTCGCTGGACATTACCTTGAGCGGGGCGACCTTGCCCCCTAACCTGAAGCGAATCGACCTCGAGGTAATGGTCGCGGGGCAGCAATGGGTGGTCCATGGATCCGGGGCCGTGCCCAATCTGCACTACATGTTAAATCCCGGCGTTTTTGACGCGTACGGTCGGCTAATCATAGGAACGCAGCCCACTGACGTGCGCATCAGTTACGTGTATTCCGGCGTATACCTGACGCCGCCGCAGCAAGCCGCAGGTAATGCTGCAAATGCGGCATTTGGCCATATGACATATTTAGGAACAGCAGTCTCCGCAAACACCCAGAGATTTGAAATCTCGTTGGATAAGAACTACACAAGTCAGACCGGGGCCAAAGTGGGGACTTGGGATAATCGCGCCTTTGGTCTGGGCGGTTGGAGCCTGGACGTCCACCACGCCTATGATCCTGTTTCGAAGACACTGGTGCTCGGAAATGGCCAACAGCGCCGTGCGGACGCAAACTGGTCCCACGTGATTACCACGGTGGCAGGGATTTCGGGCAACGGCAGTACCGGTTTCAGCGGTGACGGTGGCCCGGCCACCGCGGCGCAAGTGTCCGCCCAAGGCATTGCGTTTGGTCCGGACGGCAGCTTGTACATCGCGGACGCCAACAATCACCGCATTCGCCGCGTTGGACCCGATGGCATCATCACCACGGTGGCGGGCAATGGCGTGGCCGGATTCAGCGGTGACGGCGCCCAGGCAACCGCGGCGCAACTGAGCGCGCCAGCCAGTGTCGCCGTTGGTTCGGATGGTAGCTTGTACATCGCGGACACCAACAATGCCTGCATCCGGCGCGTTGGCTCCGATGGCATCATCACCACGGTGGCGGGCAATGGTGTGGCCGGATTCAGCGGTGACGGTGCCCAGGCGACCTCGGCGCAACTGAGCGCGCCAGCCAGTGTCGCCGTTGGTCCGGATGGTGTCCTGTACATCGCGGACACCAAGAATAACCGCATCCGTCGCGTTGGCGCCGATGGCATTATCACCACGGTGGTAGGCACCTGGGCGGGGTATAGCTGGGATGGCTATGTGAAAGCTCCGACCAGTATAGCTCTTGGTCCGGACGGTAGCCTGTACATCGTTGAGTATGGCTTCAACATTGTCAGCAGGGTTGGACCCGATGGCGGCTACACTAGAGTTGCAGGTGGCGACGGCTGCAGCATAGACTTAGATGGTAAAGCAGCAGCTGGCGCGAGTTTGTGCCCCTCGAGTATTGCCATTGGCCCAGACAGCAGCATGTATATCGCGGAGAGCTATTTCGGCTGGGTGCGATATGTAGGACTTAATGGGATACTCACGACATCGGCAGGTACGGGCGTTCGCTTTTTTGGTTATGGAAACAACGGTGACGGCGGCCCGGCGACTGCGGCGCCATTAGGTCAAATAACCTCGGTGGCCGTTGGCCCGGACGGTTATTTGTATATCGCAACGGGCTTTGGCGTTCGCCGCGTTGCGCCAGCCTTGCCCGGCCTTTCGGCATCCGATATCTTGGTGCCATCCGAAGACGGCAGCGAACTCTATATCTTCAATCGCAGCGGTCGCCATTTGCGGACGCTGGAAGCCCTGACTGGTAGTCTGCGGTACCAGTTCGGTTACAGCACGGATGGCTATCTGATCACCGTCACCGATGCTTCCGGCAATGTCACCAGCATCGAACGGACCGGCGCCACGCCTTCCGCCATCGTTGCGCCAGGCGGTCAGCGCACGACGCTGACGGTCGACGCCAACGGCTGGCTGACTACCGCGACCAACCCGGCCAGTGAAACGCACGTGATGAGCTATTCAGTGGATGGTTCGTTGCAGACCTTCGCCGATCCGCGTGGAAATGTGCATCGCTTTACCTACGCCCAAGGGCTCCTCATCAAGGACGAAAACCCCGCAGGCGGCAGTACCAGTCTGGTGCGTACCAAACTGAGTGACGGTAACAACGTCACGACCAGCACTGCGCTTGGCCGCACTCACAGTTACCAAGTAGAGAAACTGCTCAACGGCGCGATCCTCCGCACCGTCACAGACTCCAGCGGGGCCGCCACCGTGACGCAGAGCAATAGCGACGGCAGCGAACAGACTACCTTTGCTGACGGTAACAGCATCACCGCCGCCTATGGACCAGATCCTCGCTTCGGGATGCTGGCTCCGCACATCACCAGCCGCGTTCGTTCGGCGCCAGACGGACTGACGGAAACTCTCACCAGCACGAGTTCCGCAACATTTGCCGGTACGGGTCTCAGTCTGCAAACACTGACTGATACCACGACCGTGAATGGTCGTACCTTTACCAGCAATTATGACGCGACGACCCGGACGATCACCGATACCAGCGCGGAGGGACGGCAGAGTGTGACGGTTCTTGATGCCCAGGGCCGCGTTGTAAGCCGTTCAACCGACCCCTCCGTGGCGCCAATTACGCTGGTCTATGACAGTCAGGGTCGGGTCAGTCGCCAGCAACAGGCAACGCAACGGTGGACTTATACCTACGATACCCTCAATCGTGTCGCGTCGCGCACCGATGCCGCCGGACTCAGCGATGGCTTCGTTTACGACAATGCGGATCGCGTCATCCAAAGAATCTTGCCCGACGGTAAGTCCTACCATTTCACCTACGATGCCAACGGCAATCGAACGCAGGTGGTGCTGCCAAGCGGCGCCAGCCATGCGCTTGGCTACACGCCGATCAATCTCGATGCCTCCTATACGCCGCCGAACAACGGCAGCTATGTCAAGTCCTTCAATGTCGACAGGGAATTGGAAAGCATCACACTGCCTGGCGGGCGCACCACCACGCAAGGTTATGATGCGCTTGATCGGGTCAGCGGTTTGACTTATCCCGAAGGCGTGATCGGCTTCCAGTATCAGGCCAATGATTTGACCGACCGCGTGGGGCTGATTTCGAATACGCCGGCCCCCGGCTTCGGCCCCGAGCAGAATATTGCCTACGCCTATAACGGCCAGTTGATTACTGGCATGACGGCCACTGGGGTCGCTCCAGCACAGGTTGCCTACACCTACGACAACAACTTTTTCCCGACGGCGATGAACCTGTCTTCCGGCGCGGATACATTGTCGTCCCCAGTGGCGTGGAACAACGACGGGCAAATCACAGCCTTCGGCCCGTTTACATTTACCCGGAGTGGTCCGGCTGGCGCCTTGAGCCAGATCAGCGATGGCACCGCTACCACGAACTACGGCTATGACACGTTGGCCAGGCTCGTCACGCGCAATCATCTGGTCAGTGCACAAGCGACCTATTCGATGCAACTCAGTTATGACAATAGCGGCCGCATCACTGGTAAGACAGAAGTCGTGAATGGAGTAAGCCATGCTTACGCCTATGCCTACGACCCCAACGGGCAATTGACGGAAGTTAACCGTGACGGCGCACCACTGGAACTGTTTGCATATGATGCCAACGGCAATCGCATCAGCCACCAACTGGGCAGCAGTGCCGCGGAGACGGCGACCTACGACATTCAGGATCGACTGGTGCAGCGCGGCAGCGACGTTTATCAGTTCAATGCCGATGGCTTCCTCGCCCAGCGCGGAAGCGACAGCTTTCAGTACAACACTCGCGGGCAACTGATTGGCGCCAACGCTGGCGGCCAGGCTATCACGTTTGCTTACGACGGTCTTGGTCGCCGCGTCAGCCGTACTGATGCCATCGGGACATCGCAGTACATCTATGGTGATCCGGCCAGCCACTTGGTGACTGCCGTGCGCGCACCAAACTCGGTACTGACATCGTTGTACTACGATACATCCGGTCTGCTGATAAGTATGCAACGTGGCGGGGTGACTTATTACGTCGCCACGGACCAAGTGGGAAGTCCGCGCGTCATTACAGACAGCACGGGCGCAGTGGTCAAGACCGTGGATTACGATAGCTTTGGCAGCGTAATTGCCGACAGCAATCCTACCTTCGATCTGCCCATTGGTTACGCCGGAGGACTGGCCGATGCGGCTACCGGCCTGGTGCACTTCAGCTTCCGCGATTACGAACCGGCATCGGGCCGTTGGACGGCGCGTGACCCAGTGCTGTTCGAGGCCGGACAGGGCAATCTCTATGTCTACGTGGGCAACAGTCCCATCGGTTACCGTGACCCGTCTGGTCTATTGTGCGTCAGCGTCTCCGTTTACGAAGGGCTTGGGGGTGGAGTCCAGACCTGCATCGACGGAAACGGCGCTTCCGTATGTGCTGAGGTTGGCGTTGGCGTCGGAGCAAGTGCCGGACTTGATTCAGGCCGACCCGAACAAACTGGTGCGCAAATAGTCTCAGAAGCCTCTGTGCAATGGGGTAATGCGAAATTAAAAGCTGGACTGCAGTACAGTAATGGGTGCGGCGTCAAAAAGAAAGCTAATTTCCAGTTTGGGAACGACGAGTGGACGGCTAATGCTGAAAGCGGAAAAATAGGGGTCAAAGTTAAAATCCCCGATGCGCCGAAGATAGCTGGCGCGGCTAAGGCTGAGGCTAAATTGGCCGCCAAAGTTTGCTACCACGGGTCATTCTAGTTAGCAAAGGGAGATAGGAAAGCGCCCATGAAAACGGAGTGACCAAGCCTGCCGGGTCAATAGGGTGAGAACCAATGGGGACAGAATCGATTGATGCTGAATTTTGACAATAAACAATCGATTCTGAACCGCGTGCAAAGCCCTATTGAAAGCGTTAACGGCATCGTCCTGACCCCTACAAGGGACCGTCTCTTTCGCTCACAGTATTCGCCGAAATATATTTATTTTGCACAATACAACTGGGGGTCATCTGCCGAACTCGAAGCCGCAAAACGGATTGACTTTAATCCCCAAAGATCTTTTTTATTCCAGCTATTGACTTGCTCATTTGGGAGAACTAGGCATGGGGATGTTTTCTCACTTCGTCAGTAATGTCGTCACCATTGTCGAGAATGACACTGGCAATCAGGGCTCGGGTGCCGGTGACTGGACGGAACAGCAGGCCACCAACGCCGAGAATGCGGCGCAGACGGCTATTGATGCGACCACCGACGCACTCAAGGATCCCCTTGGCGTTGCCGGAGGTATGATCTTGGACATCAAGTCCAAGACCGGCGAATGGATCACGGGTGGCCTAAGTCGATCCGGCATCCAGGGGCTTCCCCCGTTTGAACTCAGAACCTTGTTTCAACTGGCGCAGGATGTCGTCCAAGTCACGACGAGCAGATTGGAAAGAGAGGGAGATCATTATCTTGGGACGACTACCATGGACGCCGGTCGGCTCGGTTACAAGGTCGGGAAGGACCTCGTGACGGGGGGGCCGGCCGCTGCATGGCAAGACGTCAAATCGGAGATTGGTCGTGGCAGCGACCTGCTGGGCAAAGTGCGCAGGTGGGGAGAGCGCACCGGTGCGCGCGTCAACGACGCGGGAACGTCAGCGGCACCACCTGTCAAGGAACTCGCCCGACGCGCCGACGACGAGCGTCGCAAGCTCATCCAGGCATTGCAACTGGCCTGCACCGAGATCGGGGGGCGCGTGCGTGGCGGCCTGTCGGTGCGCCGCGCACCAACCGGAAAGCCAATGCATTCACGCGGCCCCGAGGGCGACGAGTTGCGACGGCTGATGCAGATTCTGGAAGCGGCCGCCGAAAGCGGGTCAGCCACGATCAATCCGAAGGCCGCGCGGCACCTGGCCGATGCGACCGCGGCGGCGGCACGCGGCACGGTGCTGCATGCGGAGTTGCTGTTGTGGCTGGCGTCCATTCGCCGCGTGGCGGCACGAGCGCGGAAGTCAAAGCGACGCTGAGCATCGAATACTTGTGATTGACGCCGGCATCTCGCGCCAGCCATACTTGCCGAAGGCCAGTTGCATTTCCTATCTTTTTATCGTTTAGTCTTTCGAAATGGAGAGTAGTGATGCCAAACATCTGTTCCGTCGTGAACCACGCCGTGGGGCAGGCCGAGGGTGCAGTACAGCAGGTGACGCAAACAGCCCAGAATGCGGAAGCGTCAACGAGTCAGGCTGCCGAAGCCGCGGCTGGCGACGCCGAGGGTCTGGTGACTGAGGCAACCGAAGTGTTGCTCGGCATAGCCACGTCCATGCAGGCGTCCGGGGAAGCCGGCTTGGCCGGGATTAAAGCCGGGATCAGCACGAGCGCCGACGTTCTAGGCCACATTGCGGATCAGGCTCGCTGGACTACGCTGCTCGCGCAATCGGCGCTATCGACCCTCGCGACCAAGGGTGCCACGGCTATTGCGGACGGCCGCAACTCCCTGGATAGGGCGGATCAATGGTTTTATGACTCTATCTATGTTCCGGCCGTCTACTGGGCCGATATTGCGTTAATTCCCTGGTATCCAGAATATGTGCGACACCAACACTACCTTGAGCAGAAGCAGCAATATATCGACGCTATTTTGCAGGAACTCAAAGACAGAGAAGGACAAAAGAAGCAGTTGATGCAGCAGATTTTTGAATTGCAAAGAGAGATGCTCTCGCTCATATTCCGGCTCAGGACCGACAAAGGCCAATTCGGACAGGGGGCAGGAGGCAGGAGTGCGTTGATGGGCCTTGTTCGCCAAATCAAGATGTCGATCGCCCAACTTGAGGTCCGGATCAAGCGGCTCGATGAGGAGATCCAAAAGTGTTTGGAGAATTTAGCGCGTCTGGAGGGACATGCGCCGGGGGGGGACGGATCCGGTGGAACGGCCCCGAGCCGGGGCGGGTTGGCGGGAAAACTGCAGCACTCAGCGGAAATCGCTCGCGGTGTGCAGCGTCTTCAGACAGCACAGCTGCGGCTTGCGCACACGGTGCAGAGTACTGTCAGGGCGACGCCGAAAGCCATGCAGGCAGTGTTCATGATCCGTCGCATTCACTGGAACATTCAGCAGATCACGAGACCGGTCCCGAAGGCACGCAGGGCGTGAGCCCGCCCTTTAAACTGTTCGGACATCCATCGGCGTTGAGCCGCAATCCGGCGTAGAGCCGGCAAAGCGCCAGTGACATTGTGCCGGCCCAACATGACTGAACGCCATCGGGACGAGACGGCAAGGTTGCGCCGATAGTGCACAGTGCCGCGAGTTTGGCCGAAATTACCGAGATTCTTACCGACGCGGTTTATGCAGTGTTGACCGAACTGGCGAACGATGGCCGTGAAGGCTAACGAATAAGGTTAGATCGTGATCGCGAAGCGAGCCACGATCTGAACCGTTTGTTGGACGAGCCCGGTCCTGAGG
>CAISUK010000228.1 GCA_903888645.1 uncultured Pseudomonadota bacterium
TCGGAAAACCGCACCAGCTTGACGGCGACGGGCTCCGCCCGCTCCGGATGCGAGCAAAGATATACGGTCGCGGTGGCGCCTCGGCCAAGGACGCGCAGCACCTTGTATCGACCGATCCACGTCGGCATCGCTTCCACCAAGCCGCTCATGGCCAAGAACCCCCTCAGGTTGATCGATTACTCTGGATGCTATTTATCCGAAGCTTGCGCTAATGTAAAGGTGCCTGCCGACCGTGGAGCCTCGTCACGCCACAATAATTTGGACCAAACGGCGGCGCGAAACTCACTTGCGAGCTCGTGAAGAAATCGTAATGAGCGGCCGGAGGGCAACAAGGTACGCCAACTATATCAGCCAATCAGGCAAGGCCGGATTGAGGGAATATCCAAATCATCTGGCAACACCGGCATTGATGCAGCAGTGGATCGAGAAGTGCAATAGCGCTTTCCAGAAGAACAAATCAAAGGATGAGGTTTGTGCCGTCTATGCAGAATTGCATCTGGCATTGGTAACAATCCACCCATTCTTTGATGGTAACGGACGCATGGCCAGGTTAGTTGCCAACTTACCGGTCCTCAAGGCGGGATATCCGCCAATCATCATCCCGAAGGAAGATCGGAAGAGATATCTTGAAACCATTTCCGCCTATCAGGAATCGATTCACAACCTTTCTGGCTTGAAAGATTTGAGCGCTCTGCCTGCCTTCGATGGCTTTTGTAGCCTTTGTGCGGGGTATTGGGCTGATACGATGTGTCTTGTTGAGGCGGCACAAAAATTCCAGGATAGTCAAGCAAAACCGGAGGTTCGCGAAGTCCGCGATGCCGTTCCTCGTTTCCACGGTAAGGACAGTGGCTAACCAATATTACCCTGCTCCTGTAATCGATGAATTTATGACAGGGACAGGCGTGAAGGCAAGGTACTCCCTTGCTGGCATGCCTGCTCTCCGAAAAACTTGGCAGCGTGGCGCCTGTGGTTATCGATGCGCAACCCCTTACCTCAACTTCTTTCTCTTCCGTTCCGGAAAACCCCGAAACGAGCGTTCACCATCGACCAAAATACGCACCGGCGACGACCAATCTCAACCCTTTGTTGCCTCCTGCCACTTGCGGACATTAATACCAGACCGGGTGTAGCTTTCAGGTGCCGCAGATACCAGACGTGGCAATCGCGCGGCATCCCCCGCCACCGAAAGCCACTTGCGCAAGCCCTTGAACAAATCGTCGGTCACGGTAGCCGACGATTTTATTTCTACGGGACATAAGCCCTCCGGCTCATCGAGCAATAAATCCACCTCCAAGCCAACGTTGTCACGCCAAAAGTAGAGATTCGAAGGAAAGCCCCGGTTAAAGCGAGCCTTTAGAAACTCGCCAACGATCAAGGTTTCGAAAAGCGCTCCGCGTAGCGGGTGAATGGCCAGTTGCGCCGGAGTCTGGATACCCATGAGCGACGCCGCAAGACCGGTATCGAGAAAATACAACTTGGGCATTTTCACGACGCGCTTGCCAAGATTGCGGTGATGGGGTGGCAACAGGAAAACAACGTAGCTTGCCTCCAGCACCGAGAGCCAGGCCCGTGCCGTGCTCTGGGAGATGCCAGTTTCCTGGGCGAGATTAGATAAGTTCAGCAACTGGGCAGTACGACCGGCACACAAGCGCAGGAAGCGCTGAAAGGTCGATAGGTCTTGCACTTGACTGATCTGCCGCACATCGCGCTCAAGATACGACATCGTGTAATCAGCCAGCCATCGTGCAGGGTTTAGCGATCGTGCATACAGCGCCGGATAGCCTCCCCGGAGCATCATGGCATCCAGCTCGTCAGGAACACATTCGGCGGCAGAGAGTTCAGCAATCGACAGTGGCAGGAGCTGCACCAGCGCCGAACGACCAGCCAGACTTTGCGTGATATGCGCCATCAGCGAAAAGTTTTGCGATCCGGTGAGCACGAAACGCCCCATCGTACCGACAGCGTCGACCTCCGATTGAATCCAGGAAAACAGGGCCGGGACGTGTTGAACTTCGTCAATGATGGCGCCGTCACGCCACCTCGCCAAGAAACCGCGTGGGTCGGTCGCCGCGAATTCCCGCTCATCCGGTGTTTCCAGGGACACGTAGGGTTTTTCAGCAAACACGGCACGTGCCAGGGTGGTCTTGCCGGACTGACGGGGCCCGGTGATCGTGATGACCGGATAACCGGAGCGGACCTCGCCAAGGAGCGAAGCAGCAGAACGTGGGATCATAAGTGGCCTTACCACGGCAGGATTTATTCGTGGAATTGTAAGGCATTACATCGACGTCCGCGCGTTCCCTTTCCTGACCACATCAGACACAAAGCAACGGAAGAGTTGCGACGGTACCGCCAGCGCCGACTTTACGGAAAAGCGACGCTGGCCACTTTGATCGACAATACCCAGCGCGTTAGCGGAACTAAGCCAGGATAAGTCAGGGAATGGCACGTTGAGCGGACGGACCTGCCTCACGCGCCTGTCGAGATCGCGATTGGTAGCCGCTATGGGAACTGCCGCCGGGCATGCACCACGTTCAAGGCGGTGACCGTCGTGGTGTTTTCAATCAGAATGACGATGTAGTTTTCATGGGCGACCAATTCCTTGGTCCCGGCGACCCGGCCCCGCCGGCGCGGGAATTTCGGATCGGCAAGCTTGGTCACCTGGTCGTCGATATGCAACCACAGCTCGACCGCCGCGGCCGGGCTCTCCTTGGCGATGTAGACCTCGATGGCGTCGAGGTCGGCCAGATAGCTTTCCGTCCGAACAACCTGCTTCATTCCGCGCGCGCGGCCTTCGCTTTCTTGGCGCGCCTGGCGTCCCATTCCGCGGCCGGAATCACCTGATTAGTACCCGCCTCAAGTGCGGCGCGTGAGGCCCCAACCTTGTCACGCAACCAACCCGCGTAGGCGGCGGCTTCGTGCGCCGCCTTCATGCGCTCGGCGGCATCCTGACGGCGGCGCGTGTCGATCGGCGCGGCGCTGTAGTTGCTGGCGTCCAGTCCATCGACGCGAACGATCTTGAGCTCGTCCCGCAAATAGGCCATGCACGTATCCAGACTCGCCCAGGTACGTGGCTTGTCCGTCCGTTGTGTGCCCAAGGGTTTTTCCGTCATGCCGACCTTGAGCACGACACCCCAGCCGCCCTGCTGGCCGACGATGACCGCACCAGAGATCGCCGAGGCTTCGACCATGCGGCGGGCAACGGCGGTATCGATGGTCGTGTGGCTCATGAGACTATCTCCGTGAAACGTACACATTGCATCGCAATAGAAGTTCGGCGTATTTTACCTAATAAATCTACGCGCCGGACCAGATGTAGCGCGGGGCGATATTCCGTACCGCCCGCTATCGGCAGAACATGTCATTGCTGGCCTTAACCTGGCTTACCCCTTTAGCGGCTCCCCTGCTCGACGTTTTTAGTTGCAATCATGGCTACAATAGCTGTTCGTCATTCATGTCGATCACCATCTCTCACATCATGATCGATCCCCATGACCTGTTCAGACTCTCCCGCTACAACATGGCGTACTTCAACCACGCCATCTACCATCTATCCTGGGGACAACGGGCGCGTCCTCGGATTCGATAATGCCCACGGCTACCACCATCGTCACCTCATGGGCAAGGTCGAGGCCGTTAAATTTGAAAGTTACGAGGTAACGCAGAAACGGTTCCAGCAGGAGTGGCTGGTGGAGATTGTAAGAACTGCAGGGGCAGGAAATCATGACCAAGGTCGTTATCCGCACAGACAAAAAGCGACGGTGACCCCTATGATCGCTGCTTTGATCGTTAAGTTGGGCCGAGTGGCGCAGAATCGTCGTAGAGTGTCTCGGGTGCAATATCAATTTCCCCTGGCCAGACAACCGTGCCGTAATCGACACGTGCCAGTTCAAACAATGCCTGCGACGCAACGCGATTCCACGGCTTCATGGAAAGCAGCGGCCGCATATCAAACCTGCGTCGTTCGCCGTTTCTGAATTCGAGATCAAGTTGAAACTCTGGGCATGTACGGACAGAAACTACATCAATTAGCATGGTCAACCTCACTGAAGGGGCGCAATTCGGAAAGGCTCGTCACCATTAACTGCCAGTTCCCAGTCCACGAACTAAAGTCGTGGCTGAGTGTAGAAAAACAGCCAGACTTCTTGCCCGATAAGCCACTGGGTAAGGTCACCTGTTGTTGCTACACTCGTGGCTACAATATTCGTTGGCGAGTTCATCCAGGAGTCACCATGAGAGATATGTCGCCCATCCTCCCACTGCACCAACTCGCAGCCGAGATGCTTGTCCCAATGCACCCTGCGTCACTGGCGACCCGAGAAGTATAACCGGGCTAACCGCCATGCAAACCTGTCCCTGTTGCGGCGGCATCCGCAATAATGAAGTCGCGGGTCATGTCGACTGGCACCTTTGCGGGGGTTGCGGTCACCGCTGGCGCACCGATTCACCAATGCTCACAAATGATTACCGGACCAAGAGAGGGCGAAATCTCGAATCATCAACCGCCTTCCAGCGAAAACTCGCAGGCCGACTGAATTGGTTGTTACCCATGGTCACTAGCGGAATGCACATCCTGGAGGTTGGCTGCGCAGAAGGCGCGCTCGGTGAACAATTGAAGCGCCGAGTCAACGTCCGCTACGAAGGCATTGAGATTTCTGCTGATGCAGACAGTGCTGTCAGTCGATTGGATTACGTACATGGGCAAACCGCAGCGAACCTACCTAATGTCGGTTACGACCAAGTCGTCAGTTTTCACGTCCTGGAGCACATTTCCGATATTTCCGCCGAAATGAGCCACTGGGTCAGACTGCTCAAACCAAGCGGCTGTATGCTCATCGAAGTTCCCAATCAGGCGGGCCATCCGTTGCTGGCACATGATTCGCATCAAGAACATCTGCATCAGTTCACCGCGGCATCAATGACGTCACTCTTGCTGCGTAGCGGCCTCGCCGTCCAACAGTTAAGCATTGGCAACTTCGAGTCGCCCCTGTATAGCGACAGCCTTCGCGTTCAGGCACGACCGGCACTTGCCGAAGCCGCCCGTACGGAACGATTGGTACAGCGATTTAAAATGCACCTTCCCGAACCGTTCATCGTTTGGGGCATCGGGGGCGACTTTCAGAACTACGTCCAACCCGTCTCACAGCAGCTGCCCATCGTGGCGTTGATAGATAGTTCGCCGCATAAGTGGGGCAAAGAGCTCGCGGGCTTTTCAGTGGGTCCTTTCGACCAAAGTCAGCACCTTGGATTGCGCGTGCTAATTGCCTCTTTACGATTTCAAGACGAAATCGTAGAGCAATTGAAACGCTTAGGTCTTGAGTCGAGAGACATCGTCACCTTAACTACTGTATTCGAAAATGCGCCATTCAATAATTGAAGAAGATCTTCGCGGGATAGCAGCACGGCCCCACCCCTGGGAAGAGTTCTGCGGGCGAACTATTCTTGTTTGCGGGGCAACGGGGTTGATCGGCAGTTACCTGGTGGAATTTCTCACCTACCTCAATGAGCAGGGCCTCGTACCACCGTTGCGCGTCCTCGCACTCGCCCGCGATGGTGCAAAACTCGCACAACGGTTTAGTCATCTCGCCGGACGAGACGATTACCTGGCAATGCCACAGGACGTTTGCAATTCGCCTCCGCTTTGCGGCACCGTTGACTTTATCGTCCATGCAGCCAGTGAAGCCAGTCCCAAACATTATCTGGTCGACCCAGTCGGTACTGCAAGAGCAAATGTCATTGGCACAATCAATCTACTCGAATTAGCCAAAAATAGTGGCGCCCGGATGCTTCTTGTCAGCAGTGGCGCTGTCTATGGCAGTGGCGATTTTGACGTGATCACTGAAACATCCTTTGGCCCCAGCGATCCGCTGGATCCGCGCGCTTGCTACGCAGAAAGCAAGCGCATGGCGGAAACGCTGTGTGCCGCGTATGGTCGGCAACATGGTGTAAAGAATGTAATTGCAAGGATTTCTCACACCTATGGCCCCGGTGTGGAGCTAGATGACGGCAGGGTATTCGCCGACTTCGTGGCGGATGTCGTGGCTGGACGAAATATCCATATAGAAGGCAATGGCGTCGATCGCCGGCCGTTTTGCTACATCAGCGATACGACTGCGGCACTTCTGCTCCTGTTGCTGCGAGGCGAGTCAGGCAACGCATACAACGTTGGCGTAGATCAGGAGATGTCAATCCAAGACCTCGCCAATCTCCTGAGCTCGCTTTTTCCTCAGCGCAATATCGGTATCACGAACAACAACGCGCCCACTATGACCAGCAAAGCGGCTCGCAGCCAAGGGCATTTCGACCTGGCAAAGATTCTTGCTCTGGGCTGGAAGCCTGAGGTATCTACTAAAGATGGTTTTCGCCGGATGATTAATTACAATATCAGCAAACCCACAGGTAGTCATATAAGGTCGCCATGCTGAGGCCCTGCCCGGTGTGCCTTGACCTGTCGAGGCAAAAACTTCATACGCAAGCATTTAGTCTTCCCGGCTGCATTGTGCCGATTAGCTACGATGTCGTTTGCTGCGCGCTATGCGGATGCTGCTTTGCCGACAATATTCCTCGAGAATCACTGGACGAAATGTATTACACGGAGTCTGCAAGACACTTGCATGCTCAACGGCTACCGACTGGGCTTGCTGACGCGCATCGTAGTTTTTTTGACTTTCTTGTAGCTGGAGAAGAATTCAGTTGCGACCACACAAGCGTCCTTGACGTCGGCAGTTCCATGGGCCATTTTCTCAATCGCTTCAAGGCCGCCGGTTACAACGACTTGACAGGATTGGAGCCTTCGACAGAAGCGCGGGCGCTCGCACGAGCCACTTATGCATTAAACGTCAAGTCAGCCACGCTAGACGACTTTTCCCCGGGACGGCAGTTTGATTTGGTTTGCGCGTGCGGCGTACTTGAACACTTGGTCGACCTGCGCGGTGCTATCACTAGGATGATGGCATTGGTTAAACATGGAGGACATTGTTTCGTCGCCGTCCCCGATGCTTTGCGGTTTGGTGAACAGGCGCCTAGAGAGCCATTTCTTGAGTTTGCTTTGGAGCACATCAACTACCTCACGGCTATGGATCTTGATCGTCTGTTTGCTCAGCACGGTTTTTTTCGTGCTCGCTGGAGTTCGCTGTGGAACGACTTGTATGCCAATCACTATTTGCTGGCAATTTATTCTAACTACAGCGGTCGAACCATCAATACCGGCCGATTGATCGGCGAACATGACGGCCGAAAAAGTCTGCAAACTTACATTGCCTTGTCGCAACAGCGCCTGCAGGAGGTAGAAGGTAAGCTAAAAGCACTATCGACAACCCAGGAACCGCTTGTTGTGTGGGGTGCCGGAGCCCTAACAACACGACTAAGCGCAACGACATGTCTTTTGGATACAAATATCGTCGCTGTGGTAGACTCCAACCCTCAACTTCACGGCAAAACCATTCTCGGCAAAATCATTGTTGCTCCAGAAAGGCTAAAGTCTTTGTCGGACTTAACCGTAATCATAGCCAGCTACGTCTATGGATCAGAAATCCGGCATCGGCTGGTTGGAGAATTTGCTTGGCGTGGCCCAATCGTCACTCTTTAGTTTCGCCCCTGTCACAATAAATCGATTCCAGAAGCATGGGCATTCGCCAAACGATGTCTCGACTCCATACAGTTAGCCGTTCCCCGCAGGAAGATGTTGCACGACTCATTGATGATTACCCACTGCAGCAATTACATGGACAACACCTCTTCATCACCGGTGGCACCGGATTCATTGGTTTTTGGCTACTGACGGGACTGGCGGAGCTCAATCGCCGCGGTGCGAATATCAGAGTGACAGCACTATCAAGAACTCCGGAGCGTTTTCTCTCTCGTTTTCCCCAGTTTTTCGAAGGTACTTGGCTGAAAATTATTCAGGGCGACGTATGCACCTACAAGTTCCCGCACGGTGCGATCGATGGAGTGATTCACGGCGCACTGGATAGTGCCCTCATCCAGCGTCCCATCGAAGCACTGCAGGCGTCCATGTTCGGCACACACCGTGTCTTGGAGCATGCCTTGGCAGCCGGTGTCTGGCGATTTCAACTGATCAGTTCAGGAACTGTCTATGGGGAACAACCACCCGGACTCGACATGCTTCCTGAAACGGCGACGATTGGCCCCGACCTTTCCAATCCATTTCAACTTAAGGGCGAAGCCAAACGGGCTGCGGAGGCGATGGTCAGTTGCTATCGTCAAGAGTATGGTATCGAGACACTGATATCTCGCTGCTTCACAACTTACGGTTTTGGTCTCCCCAGAAACCTTGCGTTTAGCCAATTTATCCTCGACGCAATGACCAACGAAAAGATCACAGTCACTGGAGACGGAAAACCTGTACGAGGCTATTTATATGCTGCCGACCTAGCGATTTGGCTATTGGCGATTCAGGCGCGCGGCACCCCTGGAATTACTTACAACGTCGGTTCAGACCAGGCATTAAGTATTGCTGAAACTGCACGGGCAGTTGCCAGGATGTTCGCTCCCAAAAAAATGGTTGACGTCCTGTCCTCAACGCCAACCTTGTGGCAATGGCGGTATTTACCCGATATCACCCGCATTTGCAACGAGTTGGGAGTGGCGCTCTGGACCGACTTGCCCAGTGGCATTGCGGCTATGGCGCGAGACTGCAATCTTGCTGCTCCACGATAATGACCAAATTTCAGCCTCAGGTTTCGGTCGTGATTCCTTGTTATGAGCAAGCTCACTTCCTGCCTCGCGCTTTGGATTCTCTCCACAATCAAGGGATCTCGCTTGAAGCCATTGTGGTCGATGACGGTTCACCCTACCCAGTTTCGGTAGAAACTTCTCGCTACTCATTTCCAATTCGTTTGCTTCGTCAGCCCAATAGCGGACCGGCGGCGGCCCGAAACGCCGGCTTAAAGGCAAGTTGCGGCAAATTCGTGAAATTCCTGGATGCTGACGACGCACTACTCAAGGACTGCCTGGCGAGCCAAGTGGCGTCACTCGGCGACGACTTGCAAACAGTCTCGCTGATTGGCTTTCGCCTAATCTATGAGGACGAAGGTAGCACCCAGGACATAGTGCCGGCGTTTGCCGATTTTCTACAAGCGCTGTTGCTGACTAACCTTGGTCCGCCTGCCATTTATCTGTTTCCATCTGAACTACTTCGCCGCCACGGTGGCTTCTATGGCGGACAGCGGACATTTGGCGGCCATGAGGATTACGACCTCCCGCTTGGATTGGCGGCAAGTGGCGTCGGCGTGGTTACCGTGCATCGGATCGGTGCCGTTTACCACAAGAGACACAACTCGCTATCGTCCAACCGCGTTGCCATGGCCGGCTCGCGTGTTGCAGTGTGGACGCATCATCTACCACGCGTCCTCGCCACCGACGACGCCAACACGCTGATGACTGCGCTCGTCGCCTCATGGCAACTGCACCAGCAAACACCGGCACGCTTGCGTGGCCCGTTGCAGGACGTTCTGCCCTGCTTGGTTACTGCTATCGAGCAACATGGCAAGCGCTTGGAGGCAGGGGAGGTCGCTAGCCTGCTCACAGCCATGGACGGGGATACCAGCCCGTTCTCGTTGACTCTAGCCACTTCGATGCGAAGTGCTATAACAACAGGCACTTCAGCAATCGCCTACGCCACGCCAATACACCCGTTGGAAATTGTCGACCGACGCCTGACAGTGCCCTATGCCCAGTGGCTGCTAGACAACCTACCCGATATGCTAGTGCAGCTACGAGAGTTGGATCCGGTTCCCTACGCGATTTATGGAGCAGGAGAGTTTGGGCGCAGGCTCGAACGCCTTCTGAGTGCCGCAGGCCTGCCACCTCGATTGTTCGTTGATCGAGAGGCCGGGCTGATGGAAGAATCAATCCACTCAGTTCCCGTAGTAACCCTGCCAGATGCTGCGGCCAGCGGTTTGCGCCATTTTGTCGTCGCCTCACTCCACCATCGGCAATCGATCGTTGCAGAGCTGGAAAAACGCTTCCACGAGGAAGCACTCATCATACCCACGATAAAGCGGCCAAATCGTCCGGAAGGAAAACCGCAGTGACTCGGCCAGTTGTCAGCGACGAAGAAATAGAACTGGTCGCGCCGATCCTAAAGCGCCTGAAATGGGCAAACAGTGCAACGCGACGGAAGATCCAGGCCCATGGTGTGAACATATTACCAGTCCACTACTACAGCAATGCGCCTTCTATCGAGGATATCGAAAATTCATTCGAGTATGCTCCGGGCGAGCCACCCTACGCTCACCCGCATTTGTTCGACAGTCAACGGTTCGTAACCACCTTGCAGAAGCTGCTGCCCTATGCCGAAGAATTTCGTCCGGCGCGAGAAGGCGACGAGGAGACCTGCAAAGACTATTTTTGGAACAATCGCTGGTTCAGCAATAGCGACGCAATGGCATATTTCTGCTTCGTTCGCCATGCCAAGCCAGCCAACATCCTAGAGATTGGCAGCGGCTTTTCCACACTTGTTGCGCTGCAAGCCATCAAGCATAACGGACTAGGGAGAATTCACTGTATCGAACCATTTCCCCGCACCTTCCTGATCGATCTCGGCGTTCGCGAAGAAGTCATCTTGCATGCCGTCAAAGCACAGTCCTTGGCCAGCGAGTTTCTCAACGATGCCCTTCGCGATGGGGACATTCTTTTTATCGACTCGACGCATACCGTCAAGACTGGCAGCGACTGCCTGCACCTCTACCTGCGCCTGCTGCCCACAATCCGCCGGGACATTTTGGTCCACATTCACGACATCTATCTGCCCTGGGGTCTACCGCAGGGGTGGTTACTCGACG
The DNA here is from genome assembly GCA_903888645.1 of uncultured Pseudomonadota bacterium. Lineage (GTDB taxonomy): Bacteria > Pseudomonadota > Gammaproteobacteria > Burkholderiales > Rhodocyclaceae > CAISUK01. The sequence continues at coordinate 10,806 of CAISUK010000228.1, forward strand.
ACCAAGTGTTCTGGACCGAACAATATCTGCTGCTTGCCTTTCTTATTGACAACCCCTTCGCCTCGCTGCTCTACGCCAGCCACTTCAACGCAACCTACCAAGCAAAGTTGATGACACAGATGATGGCCGGCAAGTCAGACATCGGCGGCGGCAGTGTCTGGTTCGAGTATCGAGGTAGCCAGCGGCCGCCGCTTTATCCCGCCAGAACAGAATGAAGATCGATCGCCGCAGCGGTTCTGCGCCATTGATTTCCGTCGTGCTGCCAACCAGCAATGCTTCTCTTCACCTGCTTCCCACGCTGGCTTCGCTCGATCAACAAGATCAAGATCTGTTCGAAGTGATTGCA
>CAISUK010000229.1 GCA_903888645.1 uncultured Pseudomonadota bacterium
CGAGTTTGCCGGTCCGCTGGCTGGTCTACACGCGGCGATGACCAATGCGAAGTTTCCGTTGATCGCCAGCGTACCGTGCGACACGCCCTTCTTGCCCGCCGACCTGGTGGCGCGGCTGCATGCCGCTTTCATCGAGTCGCAGGCCGATGTTGCAGTAGCGCGTACCTTCGACCAGCCGCAACCGGTCTTCTGCCTCTGCCGACGCAGTCTGCTGCCGCACCTGACGGGATTTCTGGAGCAGGGCGGTCGCAAATTCGACGCATGGTATGCGACGCTGAACGTCGTCGAGGTTGCCTTCGACGACGAAGCCGATCAATTCGCCAACATCAATACGCTGGACGAGCTTTCGCGCTTTGAGGCGTAGGCGCGCAGGTTGCGCTACAGAACAACCTGAGTGCCAAGTTCCACGACGCGATTGGCCGGCAGCCGGAAGAAGTTCGCGGCGCTGCCGGCGTTGCGAAACATGGCGATGAACAGCTTCTCGCGCCAGAAGGGCATTTCCGAACCCGGTGAAGCGAACAGCGATTCGCGGCCGAGAAAAAAGGACGTGTCCATCAGGTCGAAGTCGAGCCCCTGCTCGGCGCACCATTCCAGCGTTTCCGGGAGATTGGGCTGGTCCATGAAACCGTAATGGACCTTGACCCGCCAGAACTGTTGCGGCAACTTCTCCACCGTTACGCGCTGGGCATCGGCAACGCGCGGCACGTCGAGTACATTGACCGAAACCACCACGACACGATCGTGCAGCACCTTGTAATGCTTGAGGCTGTGCAGCATGGCGTGCGGAACGCCGTCGGGATTGGGTGTCAGGAATACCGCCGTGCCCTGCACCCGGGTGCTCCCGCCATAGCCAAGACTTTCAATGAAGGGAATGAGTTCGATACCCTCTTCGGCGAGTCGTTTCTGGAGCAACTGACGGCCGCTTTTCCAGGTTGTCAGCAACAGGAAGATAACCAGGCCGAAGACCAGCGGGAACCAGCCGCCGTCGATGATCTTGACCGAATTGGCGGAGAAGAAGGCCAGGTCGATGATGACAAATGGCAAAACACCGAGCAACGCCCGCCAGGCCGGCCAACCCCACAGCCAGCGGGCCGTGAAATAGGCGAGGACGTTGGTGATGAACATGGTGCCGGTGACGGCAATGCCGTAGGCGGCGGCCAGACTGGTCGAGGAGCCGAAGCCGATGACCAGGGCGATTACCGCGCCCAGCAACAGCCAGTTGATGCCCGGCAGGTAGATCTGGCCGATCTGCTGGTCGGAGGTGTGCTGCATTTCGAGGCGCGGCGCGAAACCGAGTTGCACCGCCTGCTGGGTGATCGAGAAGGCGCCCGATATCACCGCTTGCGAGGCGATGACAGTGGCAATCGTCGCCAGCGCCACCAAAGGATAAAGCGCCCAGTCCGGCGCCATCAGATAAAACGGATTTTCGATGGCCTTGGGATCATGGACGAGCAATGCGCCCTGACCGAAATAGTTGAGCACCAGCGCCGGCAGGACCAGGCTTAGCCAGGCGATCTGGATCGGCCGCCGCCCAAAGTGGCCCATGTCGGCATAGAGCGCCTCGCCGCCGGTCAATACCAGCACCACTGCGCCGAGGGAGAAGAATCCGAGTGCCGGATTGCCCAGCAGAAACGCGACGCCATGGCGCGGATCGAGCGCCTGCATGACGTCCGGGTGATGGACAATGTTGACGATGCCCATCGCCATCAGCACCGCGAACCAGATCAGCATCACCGGCCCGAATAGCGCCCCGACGCTGGCCGTACCGCGGCGCTGAATCATGAACAGTCCGATCAGGACAATCAGCGACAGTGGTATGACAAACGGCTTGAAGGCGGGCGTCGCGACTTCCAGTCCTTCGACTGCGGAAAGAACCGAGATGGCCGGCGTAATGACGCCGTCGCCGTAGAAGAGCGCCGCGCCGAAGAGACCCAGCGTGAGAATGACGCCGCGTCGTCGAGTGCCTTCGCCTGTGTTTCGCAATGCCAAGGACATGAGTGCCATGATGCCGCCTTCGCCCTTGTTGTCGGCGCGCAGCATGAAGGCCACGTACTTGAGGGTGACCACGATGGTCAACGCCCAGAACACCAGCGAGAGAATGCCGAGGACATTTTCCGGCGTGATCGGCACCGGGTGATGCGCGCCGCCGAATACCTCCTTCAGTGCGTACAGCGGACTGGTACCGATGTCGCCGTAGACGACGCCGAGGGCGGCGAGTGACAGCGCGGCGATCCGCTCCTTGTGCTGCATTACATCCATGAATTCTCCCTGAGATTGCAGTTGAATATGGCCGCGGTTAGGCAAGGGCGCTGCTAAAGCTGAAAGCGATAACCAACGCCGGTTTCGGTCAATAAATGGCGCGGTTGGGTCGGATCGACTTCCAGCTTTTGCCGGAGGTGGCCGACGTAGATACGCAGATAGTGGTTGCTCTCCACCGCGTTCGGTCCCCACACTTCGCGGAGTAATTGCCGGTGTGTCAACACCTTGTCGGCATTGGCCAGCAGTACGCCAAGCAGGCGATATTCGATCGGGGTCAGATGGAGCGCCTCACCATTGCGTTCGACGACTCGCCTTGACAGATCGACACGCACGTCGCCGAAACTACAAATCGGTTCGGCGCCCGCCATTGCGGCAAAACGACGGCGGAGCAGCGCGCGCACACGTGCCAGAAGCTCGCCGACGCCAAACGGCTTGGCCAGATAATCGTCGGCGCCGGCGTCGAGTGCGGCGATCTTTTCCTCCTCGGCGCTGCGTGCCGATAGAATGATGATGGGAATCCCGGTCCAACCGCGCAGGTCGTGCACCACCTCGACGCCGTCGCGATCGGGCAGCCCGAGATCGAGCACCACCAGATCAGGTTTGCGCGTGCCGGCCTCGATCAATCCGCGCGCCGCGTTTTCGGCCTCGAAGACCAGGCAGCCTTCTTCTTCCAGGGCGGCGCGGACGAAACGGCGAATCTGCCGGTCATCTTCGATGATCACCACCCGCGGCGCCACTTCAGCCATGATGCGTCGCCTGCTCCGCGATGTCTTCATCGGTTTCGAACACCGGCGGATTCCCCACGGGCAGCGAAAATGTGGCGCAGGTACCGCCGCCATCACGCGCTTGCAAGGAAATTATGCCGCCGTGCGCCGCAACGATGGCGCGGCAGATCGCCAGACCGAGGCCGACACCCGGCGTTGACGATTCGTTTTCGCCGCGGGCGAACAATTCAAATAATGCCGAATGCTTCCCTGCTGCGATCCCCGCACCGCGATCGCATACGGAGATTTCAGCGACCTCGCCAGCGCGCACCGCAACAATGTCGATCGGTGCGTCATTCGGCGAGAATTTGGCGGCGTTCTCGAGCAGATTGCACAGCACGCGCTCGATCAGAACCGCATCGAATTCCAGCAGCGGCAAGTCGCTCGCCAGCGTGACTTTGAGCGAGCGGCCATCGAGACTCCGCTGCAACAACTTGAGGCTGGCACCGATGACTTCTTCCAACGGTTGCCATTCCTTCTTGAGCTTGATGGCGCCGGCTTGCAGGCGCGCCATGTCGAGCAGGTTGTTGACCATGCCGTTGATGCGCAGCGCCTGGTCGCGCAGCACTTCGGCGGTTTCGCGCTGCGCCGGCGGCAGGTCCTGGCGGGCGCTGGCCAGAGAATCGGCGAGGCCGATCAGGCCGGTCAACGGTGTGCGCAAATCGTGCGACAGATCGGCGAGCACGGAGCTGCGCAGGCGCTCGGCGGTCATTGCGACGGTGCTTTGCTGCGCCACCTCGACCAGATGCAATCGTTCAGCGGCGATAGCGATCAGCGACGCCAGGGTCTCCAGCAATTGATGATTGTTTCTGACCGTGTCGTCGTCGCCGCCTGCTGGTGCCAATGTCATGACGCCAAGGGTTCCCGAGGTGGCTTTGAGCGGAAAGTAGTATGCCGCGTAATCGGCCTCGGACAAGGCATTGAATTCGACCGACTCGCCTTCGTCATAGGCCATCAACGCCAGTCGCGGTTCGATCAAGACATGATGCTCGGCCTGTGGGCCGATCGCTTGCAAGGACCCATCGGCGGCCGGCAGCAGGATCGTGCACTGCAAGCGCAGGCCTTCGACAAAACGGCTGGCGATCTCCGCTACCTGCAGCAGCGTTGCCGCGCCGGCAAGCGCCCGCGCCATTTCATACAAGGCGTGTGTGCGGCGCTCCTCGCTGCGTATGCTGTCGGCCTGTTCCCGCAGGCTGGTCACCAGATGGCCGATGATCAAGGCCACGACAAGCATCACCGCAAAAGTGAGTACATACTGGGCATCGGCCACGGTAAAGGACAGCCGTGGCGGCACGAAGAAGAAGTCGAACAGGGCCACGCTGAGAAACGCCGACATCACGGCGGGCCCGCGTCCCAAACGCCATGCGATCAGCACCACCGTCAGCAGAAACAGCATGACGATGTTGGCGAGGTCGAAATATTCGTGGAGCGGCGTCGCGACGCCGGTCGTGAAGCCGCAAGCGGCTACCGCCAGCAGGTAACGCAACGGCGCAGCGAGGGTGGCTTGGCCAGCCTCGCCCGAGGTCATTGCATTTGCTGGCGCGCCCATCGCGGACTCCTTGATCTCGATGCCTGTCCCGATGCGCAACACTTCGCCTCGCCCCAGGCCACACAATCATTGTCGCCGCGCCTGTATAAAAATGCTGTAAACACTTGCACCGTGAACAACGGTGCGTGTTGACGTGAATCTCCCCCCTCTCCCTCAATCCCTCTCCCGCAAGGGGAGA
>CAISUK010000230.1 GCA_903888645.1 uncultured Pseudomonadota bacterium
GACCAGACCGGTGCGCTGCGCCTTGCGATCGCCGGCTGGCAACTGGGCCATGGCGCTTGCATAGTAGGATTCGGCGCGCTCCGCCTGAAATGCCATCAGCTTGCGGAAGTTGTCGCCATAGCGAGCGTGCTCGATGTCGTCGAGACTCACGCCGAACCGCGCCAGTTCGTCTTCAGGCAGGTAGAGGCGGCCGCGCCGGGCGTCTTCGCCGACGTCGCGAATGATGTTGGTCAGTTGAAAAGCCAGGCCGAGATCGTGTGCGTACTTGAGCGTATGCCGGTCCTCGTAACCGAATATCTCCGCCGATAGCAATCCGACGACACTGGCAGCCCGATAACAATAAAGATGAAGCGCCTTGAAGTCCGGATAGCGGTAACAATCCAGATCCATCTCCATACCGTCGACAATCTCCAGCAACAACTCGCGCGGCAGGTTATAGCGCGTCAGCGATGTGGCCAGCGCCTGCGTTACCGGATGACTCGGCTTGCCTTCGTACAGTGCGCCGATTTCGGTTCGCCACCAGGCCAGCTTGGTCCGCGCCAGATGCGGATCGTCGCATTCGTCGACGACATCGTCGACCTCGCGGCAAAATGCATACATGGCGGTGATCGCCTGCCGCCGTGCCGGTTCCAGGAAGAGAAAACTGTAATAGAAACTGGAACCGCTCTTCGCGGCCCGCTGTTGGCAGTAGTCGTCGGGTGTCATTTTGACCACTAGACCGAGCGCAGCAGAAGCAGCGGCAAGTCATGCAATTTGATTGTCGGACGGCGGCGAAAGACATCGAAGCCGACCTGCTCGATCTTTTCCAGAATGCGCAAGCCGCCGGCAATCATCAGGCGCAATTCGAGGCCGATGCGACCCGGCAGGCTCCTGCCCAGCGGCTGGCCGGAAAGCATCATGGCCCGCGCCCGTTCAACTTCGAAGCGGAGCAGGGCGCGCCATTTGTCGTCGCAAGTTCCCTGGGCGATCTGTGCCTCGCTGACGCCGAAACGGGCCAGGCTATCCTGCGGAAGGTAGATGCGATTGCGGGCCCAGTCGTTGCCAATATCCTGCCAATGGTTGATCAATTGCAGGCTGCTGCAGATGGCATCCGACCAAGCGAGTTGCTCGCAGCTTTCGGTTCGGTAGAGGCGCAGCAGCAGTCGGCCAATCGGGTCCGCTGAGCGGCGACAGTAGTCAAGCAATTCAGCGAAGTTGGCGTAGCGATTTTTCGCCACGTCCTGGTCAAAAGCGTCGAGCAACTGATAGAAGGGTTGCAGCGGCAGGTCGTGGCGACGGATTGCCGCTTGCAACCGCGCAAACAATCGATCCTGGACAGGCGTTCCGGCAGCGATGGCATCGAGTTGGGTGGAAAAATCGGCAAGTTGCTGCAGTCGTTCACCAGCCGGTAAATTACCCTCGTCGGCAATATCGTCGGCGCTGCGGGCGAAGGCGTAGATCGCCTCGACCGCGTCGCGAAATTCGGCGGGCAGCAAGACGGAGGCAACCGGAAAATTCTCGTAATGATCGACGGACACGGAAGCGATATGGGCTGTGCTGCAGGGCTGGACAGCCGCCCATCCAGGCGGCAGGCGGGCCCACAGTATATAGGCGAATCCGCTAGAATATCGATTCGGTGGGTTGGGCGTTAATACAGGTGGCTACAATGGTTTGCGCTGGTGTTGCCGTGCACAATCCCGTATTTTCCGCCGCACAGATCCCCCCGAAAGTGCCCAGGTGGCGAAATTGGTAGACGCAGCAGGTTTAGGTCCTGCCGCCGTAAGGTGTGGGGGTTCGAGTCCCTTCCTGGGCACCACGACAAAAAGTGTCATTTTAAATCAATTAGTTATGAGCGATTTTCCGATCCTATCAGCTTGTAACATTTACGCAAAAGACATAACTTTTGCCATACGCTGATTTTGATGGTGCTATCTACGATGAATACGGCTCGGTAACTCAGAGCCGTCTTTTATGCTACCGCCCGGTGGCGATTTCTGAAGCCAAATCTTTTGGCTTCAATCAAAGGGACGCTTCGTAGGTCTGTAAAACAGCGGTAGCTGCCATGCCATTGTTTTTTAAATTGCCGATGAGAGAACCCGGCAATGACCTGCACCGACGCAGGGGTACCGCTATGCCTGCTTTGGACTGTTTTCGGCCATTCGGTCGCAGGTCGCCAAAGACAGTACGAGAGCTAGTTATTTAATAACTTTAAATTTAGCAATGATAATAAACCCATCTTTTCCCCTGACGATCTGATCCTTTTCCACATCAAATCGCCCGCCGCTGTTATCCTCAAACATCAAGGCGAAAAGCATCTCGTCAGACACCGTCTCTGTCAAATTGATTCTGCTACTTCGCTGCAGGGCGCTATGGCCGATATACTTTCCTGGCAAGCCATTTTTATCCTTGAAAATTGCAACGTAATATGGTTTGCCGTTCGGAATGTAGCTATCGATATATTCGATATAATTTCCAGGAACTTGCTCGATAAATATTAGTCCCGTTCCATTACCATCAATAGGTGAAGTTGAATAGTATGCATTTCCTCTATCCCGCCTTGTGCTGATTTGAAATTCTTTTATAACTCTCCCCATATTGTTACTGTATTGATCGTTATACCTATCAAATACACGATCGCCGTCATCTTTGTAGATAACTGCCAGAAGCGACGTTCCATCAACATGTCGATTTAGAGGAATTGTTATATTTTGGTGGACGCCTGAAAGTAACATTGGAGATACGCCAAGTACATCAGCCTGTTCAATCGCAACATAGCCGTTGAATTCGATATTTACGGAGCTTATCACTACCGAATCTCCGGGCTGTTGATCATCGACAACCATTCCCTTCGCATTAATCGTACTCAAACTCTTCTTTAGTCTGTTATCACTGATTACAAATATTTGCGCTGCTGCATTAATTAGCGGGGAAATATTCATGCGTCGCGGACCAAGAGTCCTATCCGTAATTCTCTGTGCTTCACTCACCCCAGATCGAATATCGCTCTCTTTTGGCATTTCGGAATGAGCGGAAAGTGCAGTTACCAATAGCGTAAATGCTGCGAGAAGAGTTTTTGTCATTTCTTTAAATCCATGAAATTATTAACGCCAAGCCGTATATCTTTTTGAGTGTGATCTATGTCACGATCTACTTCAGGACGATTTCTTTTTTGATGCTTGAACCAGGTTAAAGATATACCAATAACAATTTCTCTTACCCCCCCCAGCTGGAAGAGGAAAAAGGTTGTGTACTGTCAGAACAGAACAGCCCTAGGTTCAGCGCACATAGAAAGTGCCCGGAAATATGAGTGAAACTAAGAAGGAGGGGGTCTTTGGTTTCCAAAACAGATTCGATCCCTATGGTGGATAGTAATGCACTTATGGCGAAAGATTGCGCCTAATGCGCGAGCATTGAGTGACCTTTTCGAGGCGGGCCTGTTGCCAGTGTGAGCACCCGGGTCCCGAACTAGGTCAACCGGCATCCCAGTCGCGCCCCAGCCCCCTCTTGTCCCTGACGAAACGAATTGGAGCGGCCGCAATAAATGCATTGCCGACGTTGAGTCGAAAAAGCGGAACGGCTCATTAGGGCCGGTTTGTGGAAATCGACGCAACATACTCGAAGTCCGTTGCCACACTAAACCCGCCCTCGCCTAATCCGATCCACCGATCTCGTCAGTCGGGTCACCTCGTCTTCGCTCAGGCTGGACGCGGTAAGTAGTAGTTGAGCAAGTGCATCGGAAACACAGTAAAAGTATGGAACAGGTACTTTTAGCGCGGTGGCAAGCAATTCAGCAATGGCGAAAGGGGGTTGATGTGCTCCCGTCTCGTACCGACTAATCCGGGCACTGCTACAACCCTCTTCTATTCCAATCATCACGCCCAGTCTGTCTTGTGCGATACCAGCAGCCTCGCGCGCTGCACGAAGCCGGAGGCCAAAGACTGTTTGAGGACGCTTTCGCATCCTGCGATATTCGTAGGTGGCTCTTGAAATGTCTCTACGTAATCCGTAGAATTCTTCAATGGTCACCGTAGTGAAACTAGATGCAATAGAAGAATCGCGCCAACAACATCGCCGGATACGTCTACGGCAGTTGATAGACGAGGGCATTGCTATGGGCGTGCCTCGATTCTATGTAAACAACGGTGGACGCTGGCACACCGATGGTTTCCAGTTCGATTTCTCATTACTTGACCGGCCTGCGCCCCTTCAACGACAAAGCCGTGGAAAAAAATCGAAGATGCATTGAACCTCGGGGGCTGGTTTTCAGCCGTTGGGGCCAACACCCCAGGGCCTCCGCATTCGCCAAGCATAATCCCATTTGGCATTACGCAACGGGAAAAATCGTTCACATTCATCGGCTTATGCCAATCGCTTGTAAACAGTTGAGAAATGGCGTCTACTCTCGTCTTTTTGGTGACCGAAATGACGAGGAGAAA
>CAISUK010000231.1 GCA_903888645.1 uncultured Pseudomonadota bacterium
CATGGTGGCGAGGAAGACGGTCTTGGCCCGATTGGCGGCTTCGGCGGCTTCCTTGGCCGCAGTCAATTCGAGGGTGCGTTCTTCGACCAGAACTTCGAGGTGATGGCGGTGCTGCTCGAGTTCGGCCTGGATTTCCTTGCGTTCAGTAATATCCGAATGGATTCCGATCATGCGCTGCGGCACTCCGACAGCATCGCGCTCGACGACCAGACCGCGGTCGAGTATCCATTTCCAGCTGCCATCCTTGCAACTGACCCGGTGCTCATTGACATACAGCGGAGTAGTTCCGGCGAGGTGTGCCTGCACTGCGGCCATGGCTTGCGCCAGGTCGTCGGGGTGGACGCGCTTGCTCCATTCCTCGAGTCCGCTGCCAATCTCGTCTTCCTTGAAGCCCAGCATCGTTTTCCATGTTGAGCTGAAGAACACCGTGCTCTGCGCCACGTTCCAGTCCCAAAGTCCGTCGCCAGAACCCTCGATCGCAAACTTCCAGCGGAGTTCGGCCTTCTTGCGCTCGGTGATATCGGCGAATGAAGTCACTACGGCATCTGGCGCTGCAGACCCGGGCTCGAAGATCGGCTGCGAATTGATGTTTATCCATCGCAAACCGCGCCGCGGCGCATGAATGCCCATCGCTTGATCACGTAATGGTTGCCCGGTCCGCAATGTGACCATCGCTGGATGTTGCTCGCCGGGAAAGGGCGAACCGTCTTCATGCACAGCCCGCCAACGCGAGTCAATCGACGCTCTGCCGAGGAGTTCGTCCCGCGTCAATCCCAGGACAGTTTCGGCGGCTGGATTGGCGTCGACAATCTTGCCGTCCTTGTTCTGGAACACCAGCCCTTCTGCAATCGCGCCGAAAATGCTTTGCAAGCGGGCCTCGTTGAATCTGAGAATCTCGTCCTTCTGGCCGATCTTCCGCAGGGCTTCATGCAAGGCAAGGTCAGCTGCCTTGCGTTCGCTGACGTCAACAAAAGTGCTGACTTCTTCATTGGTGTCGGCGTCAAGCAGTCCGCAATTGATTTGATACCAGCCGAGTGTTCCGTCCTTGCGCCGTTGCTGAATTTCCGTCCGGTAGATCTCGCCGCGCCTGAGGATCGGGAGGGCCGATTTTGCAAAGTCCGCATAGACTTCATCATTGGGATGAACGATTCGCGTCGGCTGCCCGATCAACTCTTCAGGCCCATAGCCGAACATCTTGGCGAAAGCCGCGTTGGCCCAGGCAATGGTTCGATTCTTGACCCGGACAATGCCGACGACATCGCTCTCGATGATCGCTTTCTGCTCATTGACCAACCGTCGCAGCTGCTCCTCGGCAGCAATGCGCCCGGTAATGTCGCGGGACGAGCAGAACAATAGCAACTCGCCGTTGATCTCCGCTGGGTAACTGCTCACCTCGACATCGTAAGTGCTGCCGTCTTTGCGACGATGGCGGGTTGGAAACTCGGTGCGGGTCTTGTTCATGATGGCTTGCCGAACTAATGTCGGCAATGCGTCGCGGCTCAAGCCGCAGTCCCAGTCCAGAACGTTCATGCCGATCACTTCGTCGCGCTGGTAGCCCAACATCGTGCAGAAAGAGTCGCTGGCCTCAATGCAATTGCCATCGGCATCCATGATCGTTATGCCATCGCTGGCATTTCGCAAAAGCGCCTCGCTTCTCTCGTTTGACCTGCGCAGCGCTTGTTCGATCTGGGTGCGTTCGCTGCTGTCGGTCAGCGCAATGCGCAGCGACGGTTCGGTGCTACTCCTGCCGACGCTCACACAGTCAAGATGGTAGTGGGCAAGGACGCCATCGCTGCGCTTGAGCCGCAGATCAAGGCGCAATTTTTCTTCGCCCTGCATGGCAAGAATGAAATGGCGTTGCCAGCGATCGCAGTCGGGCGCCGCGACGAAGTTATCGAAACGACGTCCGATCAGTTGCTGGCGCTCGATGCCCAGGTAGGTGGCGACGGTGAGATTGGCCTCGGCGATCTGGCCGGTCGCCGTCAGGGTCAGGTAGCCGACCGGGGCAAAATCGTAAAGATCGACGTAGCGATCGCGGGAATCTTCGAGCACGGACTGGGTTTGGCGCAAGCTCTCGTTTTGCATCTCCAGCTCGATCTGATGGACTTGCAGTTCGTGACGCAGTCGCGGCACCATCGTGTCCGTCGACCCGTCGACATCGCCGGGTGTTGTCGGCAATTTGGCTTCGGCGGCACTGCGAAGCCCGTCAGCCTCGGATTTTCCCTTCATATCTGCAGTCTCTTATGTTCGGGCGACGCAGGGCGGAATTTCTGGCGCGTACAGAAATTTTGTTGCCGTGTGTGGAGTTCTGTGCCTTGATCGTACCGCCTTAGCCGAAGGCGGGCAATGGCTATTTTTCCAGAATGCCCGGACTGGTCAAGGCTTCGCGCCGCGCCGCCAGCGGAATCGCCGGCGCGACTTTTTCGCTGCTCGCCAGCACCAGCCTGGCTGAAGATTCTGCAACAGCTCGCGGTACTCTTCCACCGCGTTCATATGACGGATGACACCGATCAAACGATCATCCAACTCGATGTTCTTGTAGCTGGCCATCGTGCACTCCTCCTATCTTCTGCCCTGGCGGCCTCAAATCTGGAAGCGACCGAGCGCCGCCTTGAGCTCGCCTGACAGGCCGGCCAGTCGACGTGCCGTGGCGCCGGTCTGTTCGGTGTCGACACTATTGCTCGAGGCCATCTGGGCAATGCGTTCGACCTGGCGGGCGATTTCGTCCGTGGCACTGCGCTGTTCTTCGATGGCCAGGGAAATCTGCTCGACGGTAGACGCCAACTGCTGCGTATTCCGATTGATGGAATTGATGGCTGCGCCGGCCTCGTGGGCCAGTTTTACGCCGCTATCCAGTTTCTGCACGCCAACGTGCATGCTGCCAACGGCATCGCCCGTGCCGCCGGCAATCGATTCGACCATGGCCTGAATTTGCTTGGTCGCGGCACCCGTCCGTTCAGCGAGGGTGCGCACTTCATCGGCGACAACGGCAAAGCCGCGCCCCTGTTCGCCGGCCCGGGCCGCTTCGATCGCGGCATTGAGCGCCAGCAGATTGGTCTGGTCGGCCACTTCGTCGATGACTTTGACAATGGTTCGGATCTTGACGGATTGGCGTCCAAGTTCTTCGATAACGCCGGAAGCCTGCTGCACTGCCTGTGCAATAAATCCGACTTCGTCCACCACGCCGCCAATGATCGTGGTTCCCTGACTGGATACGTCTCTTGCCTGGGATGACAGGTCGCGCGCCTCGCGGGCATTGTCGGCGACGTGGCTGACACTCACCGCCAACTCCTCGACCGCCGCCGCGATCGAGGACGCTGCCTCGCTTTGCTGATGGGTGCTGGTCGAGATGTTGTCCGAGGACTTCGCCAACTCGTCAGCCGAATCCGAGACCACCTGAGCATGGTGCACCGAGCGTGACGGCAAAGTTCATTGGCACTCGCCTGATTCGGAATCCGCGTCGAAAATCTCAGCTGCCAGCAAAGACTTCTCATGGTCACAACCTGGCGATGATGGAGCAAAGCATCGCGGCGAACAATTAGCATCAATGACTATCCGGATACGTAGTCCTGCAAGTTTCCAGCACGACGGGTGAGCGCGTTCCATCCTCAAGCATGGTATCCAATTTTGGCAGCCAATGCTCGGCAACCCAGCGGTTGCAGGCATCGCGCCCACCAAAATACCAGCATCGGTGGCGATTCAATGTATCAAATATCGGGATAGCTGCCACGGGCATCAGGGAATCCCCTATTTCATCTTCAACGGAAATATCACAAAATCCGACCGTCGCCGCCTGAGGATCCGCCGATTTCTGGCGCGCATGCATCGTTGAATCGGGGCCATCGGAGAGGAGGAGATTTGTTTGTTTATGACTATCGGCGCCCTGTAGGATGGGAATGAACTTGCCAATGGATCTTGCCCATCGGATCCCGGCGGTCATCTATCAATTCCTTGTGACTGCGGACGGCGAGTGGCAATTTGTGTTCCTGAATCGTGCCATCATAGGAATGGGCAAGTCCTCGAAGGAAATCGCCGAGCAGCTTGGCCTCGCACTTGCGACGGTGTCTGCGCATCGGCGAAACATCAAGAAGAAGCTTCGCGGAAAAACCGCGATTGACGTCACGCGCTTCGCGCTATTGAATTACACTCGGTCCGGTGGCGAAATGTAAGCCTCGAGAAGTGAGCCTGGACGCAAGCCAGCTGGTCGGCACTTTTTTGATCGACACCGTTTGCGCGGCCGAATATTGCGCTCGTCGCGCTCGCCGTGCTCTTCGGTCACGCTGGGCAGCCACAATGTTCAGCCGATGGGATCGACGGCGCGAAGGTCGGAATCAGGGATAATGCGGGTCCAGACAGGGAAGCGAGAGGCAGGAGTGACACCACGCTTTGGCATGAGAATCGGTGTGCTGCTGGTCGACGACCACCCGGTTGTCAGGGAGGGTTACCGCAATCTTCTCGAGCATACTTCGGATATTCGCGTGATTGCCGAAGCCGTCGATTGCGAAACCGCCTTGCAGCAATACGCAGCAAACACTCCCGACGTCGTTGTACTTGATCTGAATATGCCGGGCAGGAGTGGATTGGAAGGTATACGCGACCTCCTGCGCTTCGATCCCAAGGCGCGAATCCTGGTATTTTCGGGGGCCGATAACTCGGTGATGATGCGCCGCTCGTTTGACGCGGGGGCGCTCGGCTACCTGCTCAAGAGCAGCGACATAGCGATTCTGGCCGAGGCGATAAGAGCCGTCAATCAAGGGAGAGCCTTTGTCGATCCCAGCCGACTGCTGGAAGTCATGTCCAGCCGCACGGCCGGTACCGATGGACCCTTGGCGCAACTGACGACGCGTGAGTTTGAGGTGTTCCGTCTGCTTGCCGAAGGCGAGAATGCGACGAAGATTGCCGAGCGACTTTTCATCAGCCAGAAGACTGTCAGCGTTCATCAAACCAATATCATGAACAAGCTTGGGATCGAGAATCGGGCGCAACTACTTCGAATGGCGATAAGTTGCGGCGTCAGCAGTGCCTGATCGCTGCGACCTATTCGATGTCCTGTCGGCTGGGCAGGAACCAGAGACTGCCTGTCAATAGGCACAGGCCGGGCGTCTGCCGGGTTGACGCAACGACGGGTTGAAAGGTCATTGGATGCGCATTGAGAGCCTGAACCACCGATGAGCGATCTGCAAGAAGAAGCGGCGACAAACAGTGCGATGTCATCCCGACGCAACGCGATCTGGAAAGCCATCGGCATTGCCGGGGCGCTGTCCATCGCATTGCTGATCGGCTACTTCGCGCCGAAAGACGATGCGATAACGCCACCGCCCGATCCGCGTGATTTCACCGGCAAGTTCTTCCATTTGCTGGTGGTCGGCGATCCGTTTGCCAACGCACTGCAAGTCGCCAGCGCCGAGTTGAACAAGCGATCGGGCGCACGCATCGACTTCGAGGTGACCGGCTACAACGATGTGCGCAGGTTGATCCTGCAAAACGCCAGAGATGCCCAGTCGGCCTACGACCTGGTGAGTTTCGACGTGGTGTGGGCTGGCGAGTTTGCCGCCGCGCAGGTGCTTTCGCCGCTGCGCCTGGAGCGTGCTGCCGCGGCCTTGCAGGTCGATGACTTTCTGCCGCTGGCCATGCAGCAGTCGCGCGTCGGGCAGAGCCAATTGGGGCTGCCCATTCAGCCACACCCCGAGTTGCTGTGGCTGCGCACTGACTTGCTGGCCCAAGCCGGCTTGCATGCACCGACGACCACCGACGAGTTGCTCGGCGTGGCGAAAACACTGATGCGGCCCAAGGAGGGGCTGTACGGTCTGTGCTGGAACGGTCAGCGCGGTCAGCCGCTGGGGCAACAGATGGCCCATTTCTACAGTGCTTTTGGCCAGCCCTTGCTCGATGCCGCGGGCCGTCCGGCGCTCGATACGCCGCGTGGTCTGGCGGCGGCGCGTTTTGCCAAGTCGCTGCTCGCTGTATCCCCGCCGGATATCTTGTCGATGGCCTGGGATCAGCGGACGCGTGCCTTTGCCAGAGGCGCCTGTGCCATGACATACGAGTGGGCAGCGCGCTCGTACATCGCCGAGCATGATCCCGCCTCGGTCGTGGCCGGCAAGGTGAGTTATCTGGCGGCACCGCACGCCATCGCGCAAAAATCGGTGACGCCATTGGGCACCTGGAGTCTGGGGGTGCCGGCCAATCTCGGGCTGCGCCATGACGATGCCGAGCAGTTTCTATTTTGGCTATCTGCACCTGAGCAGCAGCGGCTTCTGGCCGAGGCTGGCAATGGCGGTATGCCGCGAATGGGTCTCCTCGACGAAAAGAAGCTGGTCAGCCGCTATCCGGCATTTCCGGCAGTGGCCAGGCTGAGCCGGGAGGGCGTGCTGGCCGAATGGATTCGACCGGCGGTGCCAGAGTGGTCTGGACTGGCCGATATTCTGGGGACGGTGTTCCATGACATGCTCAGCGGCCAGTTAAGTCCTGAAGCTGCGACCGCTTTGGCGCAAGAGCGCGCGCTGGCGCTGTTTTCCGGTCCTGCAGAGCGCCGATGATGGGTTGGCGATTTTCCGGAGGATTGCAGAATCGCCTTTCCCTGGTGATGGTGTTGGCCTTGATTCTTCCCATCAGCGTGGTGGCATGGTATGCAGTTCACAAATCCACGCAGGGGCTGGTTCGCGCCGTCGAAGCGGATTACCGGCAAGAACTCCAGGCCAGAGCCGCGAAAGCGCAAGCCTTGCTGGTGCAGCCGCGCGCGGATTTGTATGAACTCAGCCAGGATCCGCGTCTGCGCCAAGTGCTGGAATTGAATGCCGCGCCGCATCGCTTGCGAGAGCAGGAAGTCGAGGCCTTGCTGCGCGCATTTGTCGACCGCTCGGCCGGGCTTTATGTGCGCGCCTATTGGCTAGACGAGAAAGAGTTTGTCTCTGCGGCCAGCGACGGACCCGGGCGCGAACTTGCCCCGGCACTGAGAACCGAGTTGTCTATGGGGGCCAGCGAATTGCTCAGCATTTCCGGGCATCAATCGATCTTTGTCGGCGCAATGAGGGATCTCGCGCATCGTCCTGGCGGCGTCGCAGCATCGGTAATTCCTTATGCCCTGGGCATGCGGAGAAGTAACGGCAGCGTTGGCGCGACGCTGGTGGTGGAGCTCAGCGCGCAGCGCGTGATCAGGGAGCTTGTGCAGGAACATGACGGAGCCGTCGCCGACCAGAAATTGACATGGATGCTCGACGCAGCGGGCACTGCGCTGCTCAAACCGGCAAGCGCAACGGTCGATAACTGGATGGCACAAAGAGAACATGACGCTCCGCTCATTCTGGCAAGATCCTCGGGCACCCTGTTTGACACGTCCGACAGACCAGACGCATTGCAGGTTTTTGCGCGCATTCGGCCACCGGGGCAGTCGACCGTTCACTGGACAGTCGTGGACGAAGTGCCTTTGGGCGAAGCACTGCAGGAAGTCCGCTCCGCCCAGAACATCATTGTCATGCTGTCGCTGGTGTGCCTGCTTGTTGCACTGTGGGGCGCGCGCGCCATCACTCGTTCTATCGTGCAACCGCTGGAGTCGCTGGCGCTCGCCGCCAGGCACATCGGCGAAGAAAGCTACGACACACCCATGCCGACGAAAGTCCGCACCGACGAAATTGCCGATCTGGCGCTGGCTTTCGATGCCATGCGCAAGCGCATCAAGAGCCTGCTGACGGACCTGCGCCAATCCGCAAACATGCTGGAGACCTCGCAGCAACTTTCGCTGACCGGGGGCTGGGAAATCGATCCGGAGCGCAATACCGTGCGCTGGACCGAGCAGACATTCCGCATTTTCGAGCTGCCTGTGCAGAGTCAGGCGATCGACATTCCCGTGGCTGAGGCAGTCAGCTATTACACATCGGAATCAATCCCGGTTATCGAGGCAGCGGTGAATGCCGGCCTGCGAAATGGCGAACCATTTGACTTGACGCTGCAGGTGCGTACGGCAACCGGTCGCCTGCGCTGGGTGCACGTGGTGAGTGCGGCGACGCCGATAGAGGGAAACAAGGTCAAACTGGTGGGCGCCATCCAGGATGTTACCGAGCGCCAGGAAACCCTGGACGAGCTGGAAATATACCGGAGCCACCTCGAAGAACTTGTGGCGGAGCGGACCAGCGAGCTGCTGTCGGCGAGAAATGCCGCCGAGGCGGCGAACCGGGCCAAGAGCATGTTCCTCGCCAACATGAGTCACGAGATCCTCACCCCGATGAATGGCATCCTTGGCATGGCCCAGCTCCTGCGCCTGGATGGCATGACGCCCGCTCAGACGCGGCGCCTGGACAAGATCGACATGGCGGCAGAGCGTTTGCTAAGCATCATCAACGACATCCTCGATTTCTCCAGAATCGAGACAGGCAGCCTTGACGTTGAGAAGGTGGCTGTCGAGCCGGGGAAAATCGTCGACGCGGCGATCGAGGCCAACGTGGCCGCTGCTCGAGTTGGCGGGATCGAAATGTTCGTCAGCAAGGACCGCAGCCTTCCCGCGTGCTGCTTGTCCGACCCGGTTCGCCTGGAACAGGTATTGCGCAATCTCCTTGCCAATGCGGTCAAGTTCACCCCGCTCGGCGCGGTCACCCTGTTTGCGGGCATGAAAGACCACCGCCTTCTTTTCCGGGTCGCCGATACCGGCATCGGCATGGACGAGTCGCAGCTCCAGCGCCTGTTCCGGCCTTTCGAGCAGGCCGACAGCTCGCGCACCCGGCGCTATGGGGGTACCGGTTTGGGGCTCGCCATTACCCGGCGGGTGATCGATGCCATGGGTGGGGACATTCAAGTCATCAGCACACTCGGTGTCGGCAGCAGCTTCGAGGTCAGCCTGCCTTACTTGCCGGCAACCATGCCATTGGATACCGACAGCAATAACCCCTTGGCTTTGCGCCAGCGGCGACTGGCCGGCAATCCCGGTAATTCTGCCGACCTTGCTCCCGCGGGGCTGTCCGACGCGGCTAGCGCGGCTCGCGAGTGGAGCGTTGACTGGCCGACGCTCGCGGCAAAGTGCGATGGCGAGCAACTCCAGCGTCTCTTGAACATTTTCATCGACAGTTGCCGGCCGCTCCCCGACAAGCTGCGGCAGACCACAGGCGACGGCGATTTCGGCGAAATCGCGGCGCTGGCCCACGGCATCGCCAGCCCGCTCGGCTTCATCGAAGCGCATCGGGCGGCAGATCTCGCCCGCCAATTGGAAACCGCCGCGCGCGAGGGCGATCACGACGTTGCCGAGCTTGCCGATGTGCTCATCGAGGCAATCGAGTCGCTGGTTGCCCAGGCCACGCTGGTCGCCGTGAGAGCGACAGAAAGCGCCTGAGAGGCTGTGAGAAATTCATTTCAGCTTGATGTTCCAGCTCGTCGCCCCGGCGGAGGCCGGGGTCCAGTTCGTTTAACTGATTGTGTTCATGGTTTCGTAGGTCGGGTTAACGTGAAACACCCTCCTCTCGATGGCAGTCCGCCATGACTACGTGCGGCTTATCGCATCGACTCAAATTTATGGCTAGTCTGGATCAGTCATGACCTCCACCCAACCCAGGCAAAGCAGTTTTGCTTTCCTGCTGCGCACAAACGCCCGGCGCAAATTCGTCGTGCCTTTCTTCGTCTTTCTGCTGGCCGCATCGGTCTCGGCGACTCTCGTCTGGTACTCGGAACGGAATGACCTGAGAGCGCAGCGCGCCAGGCTCGCCGATCACGCCAGCCATCATGCGCAAGCCCTCCAGATCAGCATCGAGCGCGCCTTGTCCACCACACATACCCTCGCTGCCCTGGTTCGTCAGGGCAACGGCAGTG
The DNA here is from genome assembly GCA_903888645.1 of uncultured Pseudomonadota bacterium. Taxonomy (GTDB): domain Bacteria; phylum Pseudomonadota; class Gammaproteobacteria; order Burkholderiales; family Rhodocyclaceae; genus CAISUK01. The sequence continues at coordinate 9,793 of CAISUK010000231.1, forward strand.
TGGCGAATTTCAACGACGAAGCAATCCGGATGCTTGGACTTTATCCGGGCGTATCCGCTCTGGAGCTGTCGCCCGGAGGCATCGTTCGCGATGCCGTGCCTCTGGCCGGCAACGAAAAAGCCATCGGCTACGACCAGTTGCGCGATCCGCTGCAGGGCAAAGAAGCCCGCCTGGCCCGCGACACCGGCCAGATGACCCTCGCCGGACCGATGAATCTGATTCAAGGTGGCGTGGGCGTGGTCGGGCGTATGCCGGTGTTTCTCGACGACGCCAGCGGAAAGCCCAGCTTCTGGGGATTCACCAACGTCGTGATCCACTTTCCTGAAGCGCTCGTCAGCACCCGACTGACCCATCTATCCGAGCAGAACATTGGTTACGAACTTTGGCGCATCCACCCGGAAAGCGGGCAAAAACAGATCATCGCCGCATCGTCAAGCCATGCCCTCATCGAGCCTGTCGACCAGGCTCTGGAAGTCGGCTCGGGGATCTGGACGTTGAGCATCGCGCCGCTCGATGGCTGGGGTAATCCGACTCAGTTTTCGATGAAAGCCGGGTTCGGGCTGCTCTTCAGCCTGTTGCTGAGCTACCTGTCTGTTCGCCCGATCAGGCGCCAGGGTAAAGAAGGAGATCTCGAAAATAGAGGGTTTGTGGAGCGCACAAACCAGCTTGGCATTAGCGAGCAGCGCTGGCAGCTACCGCTGGATTCGACCAGCGCAGCCATCTACGGCATTGAAGCGGACAGCGATGTTGAAAGCGCCTTGCGCGATAGAGAGGATTGGCCCCGGCGGCAGTTCGACGACAGCATGGTGGCGATGCTGTTGATCGACCCCAAGGATGGCAGAATTATCGACGCCAATGCGGCAGCGCGGAATTTCTACGGCTACTCCAGAGAACGGTTGTTGGCCATGCAGATTACCGAGATCAATGTCCTTCCCGACGCTGAAATCAAAAGGGCAATAGCCTCGATCGTAACGGGACAAGGAAGTCGCTTCGAATTCAGACATCGCCTGGCCAATGGTTCGGTTCGCGAGGTGGAAGTCTCCTCGAGCCTGATCCGCTCCGGCGAGCGATTCGTTCTTCACTCGATCGTTCACGACATCACCGACCGGCGACTTGCTGAAGAAGCCCTCGCGGCCAGCGAAGCCTTCAAGCAGGCGATCCTGAATTCCGTAGCCGACGAAATCGCGGTAGTCGATCGTCAAGGCGTGATTCGCGCTGTCAACGAACCCTGGCGACGGTTTTCTCGGGAACATGGCAGCGTAGTCGGCAAATCCGATCCAGGAACCGAAGTTGGCGCCAATTATTTTTCAATCTGCCAGGCCAGCAACGGTGTTGCTGCAGAGGGCGCTTCGGCAGCCCTCGCCGGCATCCAGGCCGTACTCGATGGCAGGCTAAGCATTTTTAGCCAGGAGTACCCATGCGACGGACCAGCGCAAAAACGCTGGTTCAAGATGACCGTCATACCATTGGGGCAAGAGGGGCGCGATGGGGTGGCCATCACGCACTCCGATATCACCGAGCGCAAGCAGTATCAGCAGCAGCTTGAGCTGCTGGTCGCCGAGCAGAAATGCATGCTGGAAAACGATCTGGTCGGTATCGTCAGAGTCAGAAACCGCACGATCACATGGGCCAATCCGGCTTTTGAAAGATTGCTGGGCTACGCTTCGGGCGAACTTGTCGGGATCCCGACTCGTCAAAATTTTCCGAGCGAGGCAGCCTATCTGGCCTTTGGCGCCGCATGCTACCCGGTGCTCGCTACCGGAGAGGTTTTTCGCTCGCAGATCGAGCACGTGCGCAAGAACGGCGAGATCATCTGGGTGGACTTGAGCGGTTCGATTCTCGATGCGGAATCCAATGAATCTCTCTGGGCATTTCTTGACATCACGTCACGAAAAGTCATCGGGCAGAAACTGCAAGATCAAAAGGATCTTCTGGAAGAATTGGTGGCGCAGCGAACCACGCAATTGTCTGCAGCGCTTGAAACCGCCAAACTGGCCGACAAAGCCAAAGACGTTTTTCTGGCCAACGTCAGTCACGAACTACGCACACCGCTGAATGCCGTCATCGGCATGGCGAGTTTGGCCAAGGGCCTTGGCGCAGAGCCCAAGCTGAACGATTACCTGAGCAAGATTGTCACCGCCGGGAAGCACCTCAATCGAATCATCAACGACTTGCTGGACTTGTCAAAGATCGCGGCTGGCCGACTGGAGTTCGAGAAAGTCGCATTCAACTTGCGCAGCCTGGTCGATCACAGCAAGTTGCTGATGGCGCACCGCGCCGCCGCAAAGCGATTGAAATTTGTCGTGACGGTCGACCCGGCGGTGCCCGATATCCTGATGGGCGACCCGATGCGGGTCGACCAGATACTCCTCAATCTGATCAGCAACGCTATTAAATTTACCGCTTCAGGCGGCGTCGAAGTTCGCCTCGGACTGCTTGATCGGCAAGAAAACCGCGTTTGTCTCGGTATCGAAGTCGAAGACTCCGGCGTCGGCATGACGCCGGAAGAGATCAAATTGTTGTTTCAGCCATTCTCCCAGGCCGACGCAACGGTGAGCCGTGAATACGGGGGTACTGGCCTTGGACTGGCGATCAGCAAGCGTCTTGCACAAGCGATGGATGGCGACATCGACCTCACTAGCTACAAAGGCGTCGGCACCACTTTCAAGGTCAACCTCTGGTTTGGATTGGGCAATGCGGCCGATCTGCCGGTTGCCGATCGGGCGACTGAAAACAGCCTGCCGCGAAGTTACGTCGGTGTCCGCGTCCTTGTCGTCGATGACCAACCGGTCAACCGCGAGATCGTCGAAGCACTGCTCGCCAGCGTCGGCATCGCCGCGCGGTTGGCAGAGAATGGCCAGGAGGCAATCGACATTCTCACCCAGGCCGATGCCGCCGCCTTCGACCTGGTCCTGATGGACGTGCAGATGCCGGTCATGGACGGTCTCGCCGCCACCCGCGCGATCCGCACCCGGAGCGAGTTTGCGGCGCTGCCCATTGTTGGCATGACCGCGCACACGATGGAGCATGAGAAAAAAATCAGCTTCGCGTCCGGCATGAATGACCACATCGGCAAGCCTTTCGACAGTGCCACGTTCTACGGCCAGTTGGCAAAATGGATACCTGGCGCCAAACGCGACTACCTGCGCGGTGCAGAGGATCAACCCGACACGTCGACTAGCCTGATGCACGATCAACCGGCGCCAATATTTGGCGAAACGGCCAGTCCGGCTATCGACAACAAACCCCTTGAAGACATCGTCTGGCTGGACGTTTATAGCGTTGGCGTGGCGGAGCTGGATGCACAGCACAAGAAGCTGATCGGCATGATGAACAGGATTGTCGACTGCCAATCCGCAGCGGATGCGCCGATTTCAAACAGTCTCGATGAAGCCCTCAATGGAATATTTGATTACCTGCGTATCCACTTCGGCGCAGAAGAAGAATATATGCGCAAGATCGGCTATCCCGGCATTGCGGCACACGCAGAGCAGCACGCAGAGTTCCTGGAAGCGATGGTCGACTTCAGTTTTTCCGCCACCGGCAGCGTCCCCGACAAGGGCGTTATTCATCGCTATTTGCGCAACTGGCTGCTCGTGCATATCCTGCAATCGGATATGGAATATCGTCGATTCGTTTAAGTCGGCGATCCAGCACATCGCATGCTGCCACCAGCTGTCGCGAACTGTGACATATGGCCGGCAAAACCAAAAAATAAGAGTTTTTCTTAGTTGCAACTAAGACTTTTTCTAATGCCATCGGCGCCGAATGCAGCTAAGGTTCGTGGCGCGGCGTCCTGCGCGTGGCCGCCAGAGCCAAAGGCGTATTACACGGATAACGAATGTGAAGACTATTCTGCTTGTCGACGACTCATCCACCATCCTCTTGAGCATATCCAACATCTTGACCAAAGCGGGTTACGCGGTTGAGAAGGCGTTGAACGCCGAGTTGGGTCTGGCCAAATTCAAGGCCAATGCCAAGGTTGATCTGCTCATATCCGATCTCAACATGCCGGGCATGAACGGCATCGAATTCATCAAGGAAGTGCGCAAGCTGGCCGGCTACAAGTTCATGCCGATCCTCTTCCTGACCACCGAATCGCAGCAG
>CAISUK010000232.1 GCA_903888645.1 uncultured Pseudomonadota bacterium
CTGCTGCGATTCGGTGGTCAGGAAGAGGATCGGCATGAACTTGTAGCCGGCCAGCTTGCGCACTTCCTTGATGAATTCGATGCCGTTCATGCCCGGCATGTTGAGATCGGATATGAGCAGATCAACCTTGGCATTGGCCTTAAATTTGGCCAGACCCAACTCGGCGTTCGCTGCCTTCTCAACCGCATATCCGGCCTTGGTCAAGATGTTCGAAATACTTAACAGTATCGTTGTCGAATCGTCTACCAGCAGTATGGTCTTCATTTAGGCTTCCCAAAAAATTTTGCGGTCGGGCCTCTGCATAAGCCGACCACGCCGGAACTTCTTGAAAGAGCAACGGCATATCGATCGCGCATGTATTCTACATTGCATAAGGATCGATGGTAAGCAGGTATTTCGGCAGTATTTCAACCATTATTGATCTTCATCAAATTTGGCAGGCAGCTGGCACCCAAAAAGGGTAAATGTTAAAGGCATTTATGCCTTTGACGTGATTCGATGAGCCTTCCTGTGTGAAAAAATTGTCATGGCTGGAACAGCGCGCTGCGGCGTCCGCTTTGGCGTCAAGAGTCATTTCATTACGCTCCCGTTTCGCATAATGAACGGCATGAGCCGGCGCGACCGGACCGCACCAACCCTTCGCGGTAAAATCGGCGCGTGAAAATTCTTGGTCTGGAAACGTCTTCGCGACGCCTGTCTGTCGCCCTGTGGCTCGACGGTCGCTTGCTCGAGCGGGGCGGCGATTATCCCAATGCCGGCTCTGAATACGTATTGCCCTGGGCAGTTGAATTGCTGGCAGAGGCAGGGATGGCGCTAGGCGATCTCGATGGCATAGGCGTCGGCGCCGGCCCCGGCGGCTTTGTCGGTCTTCGTCTCGCTTGTGGCATTGCCCAAGGGCTGGCGTTCGGTCTCGACCTGCCGGTGGTCGGCGTTTCGACCCTCGAAGCGCTGGCGCTAGCGGCAGGCGGCGCGCGGGTACTGGCCTGCACCGACGCACGCATGAACGAAGTCTATGTCGCCGCCTACGAAATTCATGATGGCATGCCCGAAACCATTATGGCGCCGGGCGTCTTTCCGCCGGAGCGGGTTCCCGTGCCGCCCGGAAGCGGCTGGCTGGGTGCCGGTGAGGGTTTTTCAGTTTATGGCGAACGCTTGCACGAAGCGCTCGGCACGACGTTGACGGCAGTGAGTGCGGATGTGTGGCCGACCGCGGCAGCTGTGGCGCGTCTGGCCCTGCCACGTCTGGCGCGTGGCGAAGGCCTTGATCCGGCGCTGGCGGCGCCGCGCTATGTACGCGACAAGGTGGCCCTGACGACTGCAGAACGCCTGGCGCGCGGTGGTGTGCGGTGAGCGCGGTGTTAAAGGGCGTTGCGCAATCGGCGCTGCAAAATATCGCCTTCGTGCCCATGCAGGCGGAGGATCTCGATGCGATCCTGATACTCGAAGAACGCATCTACGCGTTTCCGTGGAGTCGCGGCAACTTTACCGATTCGCTGTCAGCCGGTTACAGTGCCTGGGTCTGCCACGCAGCGGGTGGCATGGCAGGCTATGCGATTATCATGATGGTAGTCGATGAAGCGCACCTGCTCAACATCAGCATCCGGTCCGAGCTGCAGCGACAGGGTTTGGGAACCATGTTTCTCGAACATCTTTGCGCCGTGGCACGTGGCCATGGTGCTGTGCGGATGTTTCTCGAAGTGCGTGCGTCGAACCGGTCGGGTCGCGCCCTTTATGCGCGTTATAGTTTCGCCCAAATTGGGCGAAGACGTGGTTACTACGCCGGTCACAGCGGTCGCGAAGACGCAATTGTCATGAAGATGGAACTATGAGCCGACGCGACAGTATTCTTCAGGAATTGGGACTGGGGCCGATCTGGAAATTGCGCGCTGCCGAAGCGGCGGTGACTCAGGCAGCAGTCGCCGAGACTACCAATGCAAAAAGCCCGGCGAAAGCTGACAGCGCAGCCGCACTGATTTCTCCACAAAAAAAACATGCGGAAGAGGCTGTCGCAGCGCCGGATTGCGGACGCGAACAACAAATCGCCACCATGGGTTGGGAGGAGTTGCGCCAGAGTGTCGCCGAGTGTCGCGCCTGTGCCCTGTGCAAGGCGCGCAAACAGGCGGTGCTAGGCGTCGGCGATACCCAAGCGAACTGGCTATTTGTCGGCGAAGGGCCGGGCGCCGACGAGGACGAGCGCGGCGAACCTTTCGTTGGCCAGGCCGGCAAACTGCTCGATGCGATGCTGGCGGCAATCGATCTGAAGCGTGGCAAGGATGTCTATATCGGCAACGCGGTGAAGTGCCGGCCGCCCAATAACCGCACACCCGAGCCGAACGAGACAACGGCCTGCTGGCCCTACCTGCAGCGGCAGATCAGCCTGTTGCAACCGAAGCTCATCGTCGCCCTCGGCCGTCCGGCAGCGCAAACCCTGCTCGGCACCGAAGTAAAGATCGCGGCGGTGCGCGGCCGCCTGCATCAACACGCCGGCATACCGCTGATCGTCACCTATCATCCAGCCTACCTGCTGCGCAATCTGGTCGACAAGAGCAAATCCTGGGAAGATCTGTGCTTTGCGCGCAAGACAATGCAGTCACAGTTGGGCTGACAGCATTCACCGCTTCGGGAAAATTGCAGTCGCTCACTGGAAATTTCCCGCGGCATCCCCATCTTTTGGCGGTTCGCTCAATCAGGAGGACACAAACCATGCGCATCAAACTGTTCGCTGTCATCGCCATGCTTGCCAGTCTGCTTTCCGGCTGCGGCTATAACCAGATCCAGATCAACGATGAACAGGTCAATGCGGCCTGGGCGGAAACGCTCAACCAGTACAAGCGCCGTGCCGATCTGATCCCCAATCTGGTCTCGGTGGTGCAGGGCTATGCCGCACACGAGAAGGAAGTCCTGACCAAGGTGACCGAGGCCCGCGCCAATGTCGCCGGCATCAAGGCGACGCCGGAGCTGGTGAACGATCCGGAAGCTTTCGCCAAGTTCCAGAAGGCGCAGAGCGAGCTCGGCGGTGCCCTGTCGCGGCTGCTGGTGGTGAGCGAGAACTATCCCAACCTGAAAGCCGACGCCAGTTTTCGTGACCTCCAGGCACAGCTGGAAGGGACTGAAAACCGCATCACCGTGGCGCGTCAGCGCTACATCAAGTCGGTCCAGGACTACAACGTCAGCGTGCGCACCTTCCCGAATAGCCTGACCGCTTCGGTGATGGGCTGGAAGACCAAGGCGAACTTCACGGTCGAAGACGAGAAGGCCATCTCGGCGCCGCCGCAAATCAAGTTCGACCAACCCAAGTAGATTTTCACCGCAGAGAACGCCAAGAGCGCAGTGGAAGATGCAATGAACGCCTCGCTGCGGTGCTTGCGCTCACTGCTGGTGGGGTGGTTCGTTTGCCTGCTGGCAGTGATCCCGGCTTTTGCCGCCGATCTTGTTGCGATCCCGCTGCTGCAAGCCCGCGTCACCGATTTGACGAGCACCCTGACGAGCGAGCAGCGCGCTTCGCTCGACGGGTCGCTGGAAACTTTCGAGCACGAGCGCGGTAGCCAGGTCAGCATTTTGCTGCTGCCTTCGACCCAGCCCGAAGCCATCGAACAGTTTGGCATTCGCCTGGCCGAAGCCTGGAAGATTGGCCGCAAGGGCACTGACGACGGCGTCATTGTCATCGTCGCCAAGAATGACCGCCATGTTCGCCTCGAAGTTGGCTACGGGCTTGAGGGCGCGCTCAACGATGCGACCGCCAAACGCATCATCAGCGAGACCATGACGCCACGCTTCAAGAGTGGCGATTACTACGGCGGCCTGCAGGCTGGCGTTGCGGCGATCCTCGGCGTAATCGGGGGCGAGGCGTTGCCGGCAACGCGCGGCGCCCCCACGCTGACCGCACTGGCTGGCCAGCAAGACGTTCTTGTCATCGCCCTTGTGGCGGTGGTATTGATCGGCAGTTTTCTGCGCATGATTCTCGGCAACCTGCTTGGCGCCTCGATTACCGCGGCAGGTGCCGGCGCGGTCGCCTGGTTTCTCTCCGCGTCCGTGGCGGCGATGTTGGTCGCGGCCGGCGCCGGATTTTTTCTTTCCCTGTTCGGGCTCAATATTGCCTGGGGCATACTGATGAGTCGCGGCGGTGGTGGCGGAGGCTTCGGCGGTGGCGGTGGTGGCTTCGGTGGCGGTGGCGCTTCAGGGAGGTGGTGAGATGGGGCTGCAGCGAATAGTCAAGCACGCGTTGCTGCCGGGCTGGTGGGTGCGACGCAATTTCCCGCCAGCGGCCCTGAAAGCGATCAAAACTGCGATTACCGAGTCGGAGAAAGCGCACGGCGGCGAGCTGCGTTTTGTCATCGAGGGGCCGCTATCCCTGCAACTTTTGCTGCGCGGACAAAGCCCGCGCCAGCGTGCCATCGATCTGTTCGCGGAACTGCGCGTCTGGGATACGGAGCACAACAGCGGCGTGTTGATTTATGTGCAACTGGTCGATCGCCGCGTCGAAATCGTAGCCGATCGCGGTATTGCCGCCAAGGTGCCGCAAGCGCAGTGGAGCGATATCTGCCGCGGCATGGAGGATTGCTTCCGCGTCAATGCCTGGCGACGCGGCGCCCTGGAAGCCATCGATCGCGCCGGCCGGCTACTCGCTTTGCATTTTCCGGCGCGCGCCAATGACCGCAACGAATTACCCGATCAACCCCTTGTTATCGATTGAAGGCGCCACGGGCAAACTGTTTTTCAGCGTCAGGCATGGTCATCGAGGAGAACGACATCGTCATGCTCGCGCTGATTGGCCTCGTGGCGGCGCTTGACCAGCCACATGGTGCTGGAAACGAATAGGCCGAACAGGGTCAGGATGGCGTAGATCGACAGGTCGAGTTTCAGCATCAGGTAGTAGAGTCCGGTCATCACCAGGATGGAAAGATTCTCGTTGAAGTTCTGCACCGCGATCGAATGGCCGGCGCCCATCAGAACGTGGCCGCGGTGCTGCAGCAAGGCATTCATCGGCACCACGAAAAAGCCCGACAAGCCGCCAATGAAGATCAAGAGCGGAATGGTCAACCAGGCGTGGTGCACAAAATTCATTACCAGCACAACGAGGCCCATGGCGATACCCAGGGGAATCACCCGTACCGACTTGCGCAAGGTAATCAACTTTGCCGACAAGGCTGCCCCCAGTGCCACGCCGATCGCCGTCACGCCTTGCAGCATCGATGATTTCGAGAGATCGAAGCCGAGCGCCACTTCCGCCCACTTGATGACAAGGAACTGCAGGGTCGCCCCCGCGCCCCAGAACAAGGTTGTCACGGCCAGCGAGATCTGGCCCAGTTTGTCGCGCCAGAGCAAGGCCAGGCAGTGGTTGAATTCATGCAGCAGGTAAAGCGGATTGCGCTTTAGCGGCTTGTGATCGACGCCGGTTTCCGGAATATACAAATTGAATACCGCGGCGATCAGGTAGAGGACGCCGACGACAGTCAGCGTCATTTCGGTGACGGTATCGATGGGCGTATCGATCACCGGAAAATCCAGGGAAAGCAGCGCCTGGGAAATGTCCGGTTTGATCAGCGCGCCGCCCAAAAGCACACCGAGAATGATAGCCACCACCGTCAAACCTTCGATCCAGCCATTGGCTAATACCAGTTGGCGATGCGGCAGGTATTCGGTGAGAATGCCGTACTTGGCCGGCGAATAAGCGGCGGCACCGAGGCCGACGACGCCGTAGGCGAGCAACGGATGCAACTGGAAAAACATCATCGCACAGCCAACGATCTTGATGCCATTACTGATGAACATCACCCGCCATTTCGGCATGGAGTCGGCGAAAGCGCCGACGAACGCCGCCAGGGCGACGTAAGAGACGGTGAAGAAGGTCTTCAGCAGCGGCTCGTACTCTGCCGGTGCATGCATGTCGCGCAGCGTGTAGATCGCCGCCACGAGCAGGGTGTTGTCGGCCAGCGCGGAGAAGAATTGCGCGGCCATGATGATGTAAAAGCCGAGCGTCATGCAGGGATGAGGGGGCGACAGCCAAGGCAAGTTTAGGGGCCGCCGTTTATACCACGAAGGCTGCGCCACTGTCAGGGAATGGTGACGGCTCGCGAGAATCCCATTCCAACGGCCAATATGCGAAACTCGCGGTCTGATTCCACATTGACTTTTCGCATGCCACGTCCGATTCGCGCCACCATTGACTGTGGCGCTCTGCGCCACAACCACGATATCGCCCGGCAACATGCCGGCGCCGCTTCGATCTGGACGGTGGTCAAGGCCAATGGCTACGGCCACGGTCTGCTCCGAGTTGCCGCCGCGCTGGCCGACCGGACCGATGGCTACGCGCTGATCGAGCTTGATTCGGCGATCGCCTTGCGCGCTGCCGGCATCAGCCAGCCGATCCTGATGATGGAAGGTTTCTACGCAGCTGCCGAACTGCCGCTCTTCGTCGAGCATGGCCTGACAGCGGTGCTGCACTGTTCGGCACAAGTCGATATGCTGCTTGGCGCCGCATTACCCGATCGCCTGCCGCTTTGCCTGAAGCTTAATACCGGCATGAACCGTCTCGGCTTCGGCCCCGACGAATTCGCTCTGGCGCTCGAGCGCGTTGCCACCAGTGGGATTGCCAGTTCGATCATGCTGATGAGTCACTTCGCCGATGCCGACGAGCAACGCGGTGTCGCCGAGCAACTCTCCTGCTTCCGGGCGATGCGCGGCGACCATGCCTACCCAGTCACGTTGGCAAATTCCGGCGCGCTGCTGCGGTATTCAGAAACCACCGGTGGTCGCGGCGACTGGGTGCGGCCAGGCATCATGTTTTACGGTTCGTCGCCTTTTCCGTGGCTGAAGAGCGCGGCGGACCTAGGCCTGCTTCCGGTAATGACGCTGGCAAGCGAGCTGATCGGTGTGCAGCGACTCGCGGCCGGCGATCGTGTCGGTTACGGCGGTTCTTTTGTCGCCGACCAATCGATGCGCATCGGCATGGTGGCCTGCGGTTATGGCGATGGCTACCCGCGTCATGCACCGACCGGTACGCCAATTCTGGTCGGCGGGCAGCGGACCCGGACGCTCGGTCGTGTCTCCATGGACAAGATCGCCGTTGACCTCACTGGCATTGATGCCGCAGGCATTGGGACGCCGGTGACGCTGTGGGGTGAAGGATTACCCGCCGACGATGTGGCTGCCGCCGCCGGTACCGTCAGTTACGAATTGTTCTGCGCATTGAATGCGCGCGTACCAATAATCGAAATCTGATGGCTCGCGAGAAGACCCAGTACGTCTGCACCGAATGCGGCGCCGCTGCGCCGAAGTGGCAGGGCCAGTGCCCCGGCTGCGGTGTCTGGAACACACTCGTCGAAAGCGTCGCCGAGAGCACAAGTAAGAGCCGCTTCCAGTCGCTGGCCGCGCCAGCGAAACTGCGCCGGCTCGCGGAGATCGAGGCCAGCGAAGCGGAGCATTTTTCCACAGGAATCAGTGAATTCGATCGCGCCCTCGGTGGCGGCCTGGTCGCCGGTGGCGTAGTGCTGATCGGCGGCGATCCGGGGATCGGCAAAAGCACCCTGTTGCTGCAGGCGCTCTCCGCCTTATCCGGACAGCATAGTGCGCTTTATGTCAGCGGCGAAGAATCGGGCGGTCAGGTGGCGTTGCGGGCGCAGCGGCTGTCGCTCGACACGCGCAATCTGCAACTGCTGGCCGAGATCAACCTGGAAAAGATCCTCGCTGCGCTGCAGTCGGAAAAGCCGCAGGTGGCGGTGATCGACTCGATCCAGACGCTGTGGTCGGATCAACTGAGCTCGGCGCCGGGGTCTGTGGCGCAAGTGCGCGAATGTGCGGCGCAGCTGACGCGGCTGGCCAAGCAGATCGGCATCACCGTCATCCTGGTCGGCCACGTCACCAAGGAAGGCGCACTGGCCGGGCCGCGGGTGCTCGAACACATCGTCGATACCGTGCTCTATTTCGAGGGCGACACCCACTCCAGTTTTCGCCTGATCCGCGCCGTCAAGAACCGCTATGGCGCGGTCAATGAACTCGGCGTTTTCGCCATGACCGACAAGGGACTGAAAGGCGTCAATAATCCTTCGGCATTATTCCTCTCACAGCACGGCCAGGACGTCGCCGGGTCCTGTGTGCTGGTAACGCAGGAAGGCACCCGGCCACTGCTGGTCGAAGTGCAGGCGCTGGTCGATCTCGCCCACGGCAACCCGCGCCGGCTTACGGTCGGCCTGGAGGCGCAGCGCCTGGCGATGCTGCTGGCGGTATTGCATCGGCATGCCGGCATCGCCTGTTTCGATCAGGATGTTTTCGTCAACGCCGTCGGCGGCGTCAAGATCGCCGAACCGGCGGCGGATTTGGCGGTGTCGCTGGCGATCGTCTCGTCGCTGCGCAACAAGGCGCTGCCGGGCAAACTGGTGGCCTTCGGCGAAGTCGGCCTGGCGGGCGAAATCCGCCCGGCGCCGCGCGGCCAGGAGCGCCTCAAGGAGGCTGCCAAGCTGGGTTTCACTCATGCGCTGATCCCCGAAGCCAATAAACCACGCCACGCCATTGCCGGCCTCGAAGTGATCGCCGTCCGGCGCATTGAAGAAGCTGTCGAGCAACTGCGTTCGCTCGGGTGAGCGCCGCTACAAAAAAATCTTCATCGCGACAAGCGGATAACTGTCGTGACCTGCCGACAGCGGCGATCAACAATGGCGTCGGACCATGAAAATTCAGTTCCAAGCTGACTAGAATCGGGCCGCAATGATAATAGGGGCTCTGGGTTGCACAACGCTTGAGTGGAGGGAACTGTCATGACCGAAGATAAGCGGACCAAACCACGCCCAGCCAAGTCTTTCATTCTCGAAGATTGGGAAATTTTGAGCTTTTCCGATCCGACCGGAGGACTGAAACTTTGTCTGTCCGGGCGAGCATTCGGGAGCACGCTTCCATTGGGCGGAGAAATTGTCAGAACCTCGGCGATTGCTCGCTACCTCATGGACGGAAATCGCCTGGTGATCTTCACCCGAAGTGGATCCGAGTACAAACTTGGCATGCGCGACGCGCCGCAGGCTGAGGACAAGCGCCGCTTGACCCGCTACCTCGATCAGATCTCGAATATCGACAACAACGAACTCATTCGCTCGGGATCCGATACGCAGACCAATATCCTTGGATCCCAGCGCAGCGACAGCTGGGACGAAAAAGGATCGGTCGCGGCATAGGCGCTGCCCGCTTCCGGCCATCCGGTGCGGTGTCATAGATCAGCCAATGCCGCGTCTGACCGGCATGTCCGGAAACTTGAGTGAAGTCTTTACTGCCGATAGCGATGCGCATAGGTTTCACGCCCGGTCTGTCAAAGTAAAATTGTGGCGAGCCGCAGCTTGCCGTGGTTAGTCTGGAATCGCAAACTGATCTCCAACGACAACGGCGAAGAGATCCGCAAGCGTCTGATGATATGCGCATGTCCGTCATGAAACCGACGATCGTCAGGCTCTCCGCCTGAACCGCCTGCAGTTGCTCACGCTACGACATCAGGAGGAAGGAATTCGGGTAGGTCTTGACGATCACAGGCGCTCCCTCGATAGGATTGACCTTGTCAGCGATTTCTCCACTAAAACTCCTGATGTCCTTAGCAAGCAACCAACTATTTAGTCGGCAATAAGTACGGTTACTTGCGCCCGCCCAAGCAGTTTCTTGAAATCGGCGTCAAATGTGACGAGTTGTTCACCGAGTTGAATGACTATCGCCGCAAGCCACGCATCTGGAATATCGTTGGCGGCCAGTTTCTTGTCCAAGCAAAGTTGCCGCAATAAGGGCCATTCGCTACCGAGATGGGGCACGTCGACGCCTGGCACGGCGAGGAGCGAGTCGAGAAATTTTATGGCATCGACTACTGGAGTTGGTTGAATGAATATCCTGGAATTAGTTACCAGCCTCAAAAAGCTGGCAGTAACCATGGGCATCAGTTTAAGGCTTGCGCCATCCGCACATGCAGCAATGGCTTCATCCAGGCAGGCATAGGCTGTTCGGTGGTGGGGATGATCGCCACGCGATGCAGCAATCAAGACATTGACATCAGGCGTCATTGTCAGCGGCATCCAGCATTGCCTTATTGCTGCTTGGATCTAGTCCGGCAACCAATCCCCCTCGGCCCTTGAAGACAGGGATCTTGCGTTTGCTTACCTTGGTTGAGGAACGGGAAGCTCGCAGGCGGAGTTGCAATCCTTCCTCGATGAGTCGCGTCAAGCTGGTTCTCTGCTGCGCGGCCAACGCTTTCGCATTGGCAAGGAGAGTGTCGTTAATGTCGAGAGTGGTCTTCATGGATGTACTATACAGAAATCTGTATCTAGATGTCAATCGAGTATCTTCAATGACCGCCTTATGCAAAACATGTCACTGAGTGCAGTTCACCGAATAGAGACCACTTGCTCCAAGCAAGGCAACAATCCTGCGTCATTGTGCGCCGCAAAGCGGGTCACCAATCGCAAGTTTCGGATATTCTTCAGGAGGCGGCCGATGTTGAAGGTTTCAATTCGCTTCGTAGCGTATCTGGCAGTATCTTATTTGGATTTTTTGTCGTTGATTTACATCGTCGCGACTGCCGATGACAAGCCTTACATCCCAGGTTCGGTATGGGGCCACGGCATGAACCGAGCGCGGTATCATTGATCCGGATGAATCATTCTAATAATCGCATTGTCATATATGTCAGGTGGGCGCCAGCGCCGCTCGCCGTGAAAGTTGCCCGACTCCCATGTCCAAGTATTCCGCAGCCCTGACGCTATCCTGGCGGCTACTGGGGCGTGACCTGCGCGCCGGGGAATTGCGGCTGCTGTTTACCGCCCTGGTGTTGGCGGTGGCAGCGCTGACTTCGGTGGGTTTTTTCGCCGACCGCGTGCGCCAGGCGCTCGAGCGCGAGGCGCACCAACTGCTCGGTGCGGACTTGCTGCTGACGGCCGACCACGCCTGGTCCGGCGAAGTGGCTGCAGAAGCACAGCGACGCGGTTTGCGCACCGCCGAGACACGGCTCTTTCCGAGCATGGTAACGCTCGGCGGGCATGCGCAACTGGCCGAGATCAAGGCCGTCAGCGCCGGTTATCCGTTGCGTGGCAATCTGCGTCGGGCGGCCGCCGTAAACACCCCGGACAGCGCCGCCGGGGACATTCCACCAGCAGGCAGCCTGTGGGCCGACGAGCGTCTGACGGCGGCGCTGGACGCGCATCCAGGCGATGCCATTGCCATTGGCCGGACGCAACTGAAAATGGCCGCGGTACTGACCCTGGAGCCGGATCGCGGCGTCAATTTTTTCAGCGTGGCGCCGCGGTTGTTGATGAATATCGCGGACGTCGATGCCACGGGATTGATCCAGGTCGGCAGCCGGGTCACTTATCGGCTGCTGGTGGCCGGCGAGGAGCCCGCGGTGCAGTCATTCCGCCGCTGGGTCGAACCGCGTCTCGGCCGCGGCCAGCGGGTCGAAGATGCGCAGAATGCCCGGCCGGAAATGCGCAACGTACTGGATCGGGCGCAATCCTTTCTTGGCCTTTCCGCATTGCTCACGGTGATTCTGGCGGCGGTGGCCGTCGCCCTGGCAGCGCGGCGCTACATGCAACGACACCTCGACGCCTGCGCCGTCATGCGCTGCCTCGGTGCCAGCCAGGGGCAGTTGCTGCAACTGCATCTGTTGCAGTTTCTGGTGCTCGGCTGCGCTGCGGCGCTACTGGGCTGCGGCATTGGCTATGGCGGCCACTGGCTGTTGCATCTGTGGTTGGCCGAACTGCTGGCGACGCCGCTGCCGTCGCCCTCCTTGTTGCCAATCGGCCAAGGCGTCGCGGTCGGATTGCTGCTCTTATTCGGTTTCGCCTTGCCACCGCTGCTCCAGCTCAAGCGGGTGCCGACGCTGCGCGTGCTGCGCCGGGAACTGGATGCAGCCCAATCCTCGCTCGCCGGCGGTTATGCTTTCGGATTGATCGGGCTGATGGCGCTGATGTTCTGGATCGCCGGTGACCTGCGCCTGGGCAGCTACGTGGTAGGCGGATTTGCGCTGGCGCTGCTGGTATTCGCCGGCATCGCCCGCGTTGCCGTGAAATTGGTACGGCGTCTGCGCAAGCACGGTGGTTTCGGTTGGCGTTATGGTGTCGCCGGGCTGGAGCGGCGCTCCACTGCCAGCGTCGTGCAGATCGTGGCGCTGGCGTTGGGCTTTCTAGCCTTGATGCTGCTGACGGTCACGCGCGGCGATCTCCTTGATGCCTGGCGGCGTGCCGCGCCACCGGATGCACCGAATCGCTTTGTCATCAACATCCAGCCCGAACAGGTTGAGTCGTTGCGGCGCTTTTTTGCTGATGCTGGCTTGGCAAGCACCGAGCCGACCGAACTGTCACCAATGATTCGCGGTCGGCTGGTGCGCATCAATGGTCGCGACGTCAGCGCCGACACTTTCGCCGACGAACGCGCCAAGCACTTGGTCGATCGCGAATTCAACCTGTCGTGGCGGTCGGCTTTGCCGGCGGGCAATCAATTGCCGGCGGGTCGCTGGTTCGTCCCGGCCGACCAGGGTCAGGGCGTCGCCTCGCTCGAGGATGGTCTGGCGAAAACGCTGGGTTTGGAAGTGGGCGACGACATCGAATTCCTGATCGCCGGGGCGCCGGTCAAGATGCATATCGTCGGCTTGCGCAAGCTCAATTGGGATTCGATGCGGGTCAATTTCTTCGTGCTGACACCTCCCGGGGTGCTGGAGCATTTCCCGGTCAGTTACATCACCAGCTTCCACCTCGATGCCGGCCGCGAAAGTGTCGTCAATCAACTGGTGCGTGATTATCCCAACCTCACCGTGGTCGATGTCGGCGCCATCTTGCGACAGTTGCAGGCGGTGCTCGATCAAGTGGCACATGCGGTGCAGTTCGTCTTTCTGTTCACGCTGGCCGCTGGTGTCGTAGTGCTCTACGCGGCCTTGCTGGCGGCCTTCGACGAGCGCCGCCACGAACTCGCAGTGATGCGCGCGCTCGGCGCCAGCCGCCAGCAGCTACGCGTATCCTTGCTGGCGGAATTCGCCGCGGTGGGGGCCGTCGCCGGCCTGATTGCGGCAATCGGCGCGTTGGCCATCAGCCAGGTGCTGGCGCAACAGGTCTTCCATTTCGAGGTGGCACTCAACGCCTGGCTGCCTGTACTCGCTGCGCTGGCCGGCGCTGCACTGGTGATGGCGGCAGGATGGTTGGTGGCGCGGCGGCTGATCGATACGCCACCGCTGGAGGCGCTGCGCTCGATTTCTTGAGGCAGCGACCGGCGCCTACTCGGTCAACCGCCGATATAGGACATTTCTATTTTCTTGCCGGGCTCTTCTGCCAAATTCGCCACCGTAGCCGCCTTGCGAATTTCCGAGTAGCGGTCGTCACGCTGGCGCCAGATATCGCCGATGGCAGCCGCCAGATCGGCATCGCCATGACCGTCGCGCAGCAGGCCGCGCAGATCATGGCCGCCCTGCGCAAACAGGCAGGTGTACAGCTTGCCTTCGGTCGACAGGCGAATGCGGGTACAACTGGAACAGAACGCCTGTGTCACCGACGAAATGACACCGATCTCGCCGGCGCCATCTCTGAAGCGCCAGCGCCCGGCGACTTCGCCGGCATAATTGGCATTGATCGTCTCAAGCGGAAATTCCTCGCTGATGAGGCGCACGACTTCCGCCGATGGCAGCACCTCATCCATGCACCAGCCGTTCGATGAACCCACATCCATATACTCGATGAAGCGGAGAATGTGGCCGCTGCCGTGGAAGTAGCGGACCATCGGCAGGATGGCGTGATCATTGACGCCGCGCTTGACCACCATGTTCAACTTGACCGGTGCCAGGCCTGCGGCGGCAGCGGTGGCGATGCCTTCAAGTACTTGGGCAACCGGAAAGTCGACGTCGTTCATCTTGCGGAAGGTTTCGTCATCCAATGCGTCGAGGCTGACGGTGACGCGCTTCAACCCGGCGGCGCGCAGCCCAGCGGCGCGTTTCGTCAACAGCGAACCATTGGTGGTCAGCGTCAATTCGACATTGGGAATGGCGGCAAGCATTTCCACCAGGCGCTCCACCTGGTGACGCAACAATGGTTCGCCGCCGGTCAGGCGGATTTTCTCGACACCGTGCGCAGCGAACAACCGGGCGACGCGCTCGATCTCCTCGAATGACAGCAGTTCAGCGCGCGGCAGGAAAGGGTAATCGCGGCCGAAAACCGTTTTCGGCATGCAGTAAATGCAGCGAAAATTGCAGCGGTCAGTGATCGAGATGCGCAAATCGCGGACCCGACGGCCGCGTTGGTCGAGCAAGCCGGCGCCAGGTTGGACTACAGCAGCAGCCTTCTCTCGTGGTATTGCCGGCACCGACTGCCGGACATCGATGAGGGGAATTATTCGATCATTCATGAAAACTCGCCGATTACGCGTTCGTCCGAAGCCGCCGAATCTGACTGCTTTTCACCGCCGAGTCAAGCCCGCCGCAGTGTCTACAGTCGTTTGGTGCCGAGTACAATTTCCCTTTGTTTCGTGAGGATAACCATGCCTGTCTATACCTTCGGCGAGCGCACGCCGCAATTCCCCGGCGAATACTGGATTGCCGAAAATGCCACCGTGCTCGGTTCGGTGACCCTCGCGCATCAGGCCAGCATTTTTTTCGGCGCTGTCCTGCGCGGCGACAATGATGTCATTAGCATCGGTGAGCAATCGAATGTTCAGGACAACGCCGTATTGCATACCGACGCCGGGGTGCCATTGACGCTCGGTCGCCTCGTTACCGTCGGTCACCAGGCCATGCTGCATGGTTGCACTGTCGGCGACGGCTCCTTGATCGGCATCGGTGCGGTAGTTCTCAATCATGCGGTGATCGGCAAGCACTGCCTGGTCGGGGCCGGCAGCCTGATCCTCGAGGGCAAGACATTTCCCGATCGGTCGTTGATTGTCGGATCACCCGGGAAAGTGGTGCGTCAACTGCGCCATGACGAAGTCGACGGACTCCGCCAAGGTGCCCTCCATTATGTCCAGCGCTGGCAGCAATACCAGCGGCTGTTGCGCCGGGTCGACGCGCCGTGACCCGCCCTACGGCTGCTTTTGCGGCACCTGGACGAAGATTTCATCCTGCTTGATGAGCCCCAGTTCATAGCGGGCGCGTTCTTCGATGGCCTCAGTGCCGTTTTTTAGATCGCGAACTTCGGCGTCAAGACCGGCGTTGCGCTGTTCCAGTTTCTGATTGACTTCGCGCTGGGCGACCAGCTGGCGATCCACCTCCCAGACGCGCAACCAGCCGCCCTTGCCGAACCACAGCGGATATTGCAGCAAGGCGATCAGGGCGACCAGCACCAGCGTCGGCCAGCGCATGGCAATCGGAAGATTATTTTCTGATGTTGTAGAAAGCTTCGCGGCCGGGGTAGCTGGCGGTTTCGCCAAGGTCTTCCTCGATGCGCAGCAACTGGTTGTACTTGGCAATGCGATCAGAGCGCGACAGCGAACCGGTCTTGATCTGCATGGCATTCAAGCCGACGGCGATGTCGGCGATGGTACTGTCCTCGGTTTCGCCGGAACGATGCGAAATGACTGCAGTATAGGCAGCGCGCTTTGCCATCTCGACGCAGGCGAAGGTCTCGGTCAGTGTGCCGATCTGGTTGATCTTGATCAGGATCGAGTTGGCGATGCCCTGGGCGATGCCTTCCTTGAAGATCTTCGGATTGGTCACGAAGACGTCGTCGCCGACGATCTGCACTTTGTCGCCGATTTTGTCGGTGAGCAGTTTCCAGCCCGGCCAGTCACCTTCTGCCATGCCGTCTTCAATACTGATGATAGGATATTTGCTGGCCAGAGTCGCCAGATAGTCGGCAAAGCCGGCGGAGGACAGTTCGAGTTTTTCCGAGGCCAGAATGTACTTGCCGTCCTTGTAAAACTCGGAGGCGGCGCAATCCAGGCCGAGCACGACATCCTGGCCCGGCGTGTAGCCGGCGGCTTCGATGGCACGCAGGATCAATTCTATGGCTTCATCATTGCCCGCAACATTGGGAGCAAAGCCGCCCTCGTCGCCGACGGTAGTCGGGTAACCGCGCTTGTCGACCAACTTCTTGAGATGATGAAAAACTTCGGCGCCGCAGCGCAGGGCGGAGCGGAAGCTCTGTGGCCCGATCGGCAGGATCATGAATTCCTGGATATCGAGATTGTTATTGGCATGAGCGCCACCGTTGATGACGTTCATCATCGGCACCGGCAGCGACATGGCACCGGAGCCGCCGAAATAACGGTAGAGCGGCAGGCCGGCTTCCTCGGCGGCAGCCTTGGCCACGGCCACCGATACGGCGAGGGTCGCGTTGGCGCCAAGACGCGATTTGTTGTCGGTGCCATCGAGTTCGATCAGGGTCTTGTCGATAAACGCCTGTTCTTCGGCATCGAGGCCGATGATGGCTTCGGATATTTCCGTATTGACGTTCTCGACGGCGCTCAGCACGCCCTTGCCGAGATAGCGTGCTGAGTCACCGTCGCGCAGCTCGATGGCTTCGCGGGAGCCGGTCGAAGCGCCTGACGGCACCGCGGCGCGGCCCATGACGCCCGACTCGAGCAGGACGTCGGCTTCGACAGTGGGATTGCCGCGAGAGTCGAGAATTTCGCGGGCGACAACATCAACGATTGCACTCATTTGGGTTTCCTTCGCAAAACGAAATCAGCTGATTTCAACAAAACTGCGCGACTTCACCAACGTATCGAGGTCACGCAGGGTTTCGAGCAAAGCCTGCATCTTCGCCAACGGCCAGGCATTCGGACCATCGGAAAGGGCTTGCTCGGGATTCGGGTGGGTTTCCATGAAGACACCGGCGACGCCCGCGGCTACCGCTGCGCGGGCAAGCACCGGCACGAATTCGCTCTGGCCGCCGGAACTGTTGCCCTGGCCGCCGGGCAACTGGACGGAATGGGTGGCGTCGAACACCACCGGGCAGCCGGTCTCGCGCATGATGGCGAGGCTGCGCATATCGGAAACGAGGTTGTTGTAACCGAAGGAGGCACCGCGTTCGCAGACCATAATGCTATCGGTATCGACATCGGCACTGCCGGCCTTGGCGATGATGGCGGCCTTGGCCTTGGCGACCACCTGCTTCATGTCGCCCGGTGCCAGGAACTGGCCCTTCTTGATATTCACCGGTTTGCCGCAGCGGGCTACCGCCTCGATGAAATCGGTCTGTCGGCAGAGAAAGGCCGGCGTCTGCAACACGTCTACGACGGCAGCGACGGCGGCGATCTCATCTTCCGTGTGCACATCCGTGAGCACCGGAACTCCAATCTGCCGCCGAACATCGGCGAGGATTTCGAGACCCTTGTCGATGCCGGGGCCGCGCGGAGTCAGGCCGGAACTACGGTTGGCCTTGTCATATGACGATTTGTAGATAAAGGGAATGCCGAGGGCGGCGGTGATTTCCTTTAGCTGCCCGGCGGTATCGAGTGCCATCTGCCGCGATTCGATGACGCAGGGCCCGGCGATCACAAACAGCGGATGCGCGAGGCCGACCTCGAAGCCGCACAGTTTCATGGCTTGCCCTGTTCTGCCAGGGCCGCCCTGACAAAGGCGTTGAAGAGCGGGTGACCTTGGCGCGGATTGGAAGTGAACTCCGGATGAAACTGGCAGCCGACAAACCAGGGATGGGCGTTTGCGCCTTCGTGCGGCAACTCGATCATCTCGCACAGCACCTTGCCTACGGTCGAGGTTCCCGACACGCGCAGTCCGGCCTGTTCCAGTCGCGGCAGATAGGCATCATTGACTTCGTAACGGTGGCGATGCCGCTCGACAATGGTGTCACTGCCGTAAATTTCACGTGCCAACGAGTTTTTGACCAAGGTACATTTCTGCCCGCCGAGGCGCATGGTGCCGCCGATATCGGAGTCGGCATCGCGCTTCTCGACGCGGCCTTCGCGATCCAGCCATTCGGTAATCAAGGCGATCACCGGATGCGGCGTATCGACGTCGAATTCGGTGCTATGGGCACCAGCCAGATCGGCGACGTCACGGGCGAATTCGATGACAGCCAGCTGCATGCCGAGGCAAATGCCGAGGTAGGGAACCTTGTTCTCGCGGGCATACCGGATTGCTGCAATCTTGCCCTCGGTACCGCGCCGGCCGAAGCCGCCGGGAACGAGAATGGCATCCATCGGTTCGAGCGCGGCGCAGCCATGCTTTTCCAACTCTTCGGAGTCGATGTAATGAATATCGACCTTGCTCCGCGTATGGATGCCGGCGTGGATCAGGGCTTCGGTCAGCGATTTGTAGGATTCGGTGAGGTCGACATACTTGCCGACAAAGGCGATGTCCACGTGGTGCTGCGGATGGTCGATCGCTTCGATCAATCCCTTCCAGACCGAGAGGTCGGCAGCACGGGCTAGGATGCCCAACTTGTGGCAGACGATCTCATCGAGCATCTGGTCGTGCAGCATGGCCGGAATGCTGTAAATGCTTTCGGCATCGACGACGGAGATCACCGCTTCCGGCTGCACGTTGGTGAAGAGAGCGATCTTGCGCCGCTCTTCGTCAGGCACCGGGCGATCGGCACGGCAGAGCAGGACATCTGGCTGGATACCGATCTCGCGCAATTCCTTGACCGAGTGCTGGGTCGGCTTGGTCTTCAGTTCGCCGGCGGCGGCAATCCACGGCAGCAATGTCAGGTGAATATAGCAGGCGTTGTTGCGGCCTTCCTCGATACCCATCTGACGGATGGCTTCGAGGAAAGGCAGCGACTCGATGTCGCCCACTGTGCCGCCGACTTCGATGATGGCCACATCGGCGCCTTCGGCACCACGCTTGATGTAAAGCTTGATCTCGTCGGTGATGTGCGGGATGACCTGCACGGTCTTGCCGAGATATTCGCCGCGGCGCTCCTTCTTGATGACCGACTCATAAATCTGACCGGTCGTGAAGTTGTTGCGCTTGCCCATCTTGGCGCTGCTGAAGCGCTCGTAGTGACCGAGATCGAGATCGGTTTCGGCACCATCCTCGGTGACGAAAACCTCGCCATGCTGAAACGGCGACATCGTGCCGGGGTCGACGTTGATATAGGGGTCGAGCTTGAGGTGGGTGACCTTGATGCTGCGCGATTCGAGAATGGCACCCAGCGAAGCGGCGGCGATGCCTTTGCCCAGAGAGGACACCACGCCGCCTGTTACGAAGACATATTTAGCCATGGAAACTGCAGGAGCGGGAAAGCCGAATGATAGCCGAAAGGTGCGTGCGGCTCAAATTGTCGCGGAGATTTTCGCTCTCATTTGACAACACTCCGCAGCCGTTCGCAACCCTCCGGATGGCATCCCCAGGGTTGCGAAGTACGTCAATTATTTCAACACTGCGGCAATCGCGTCGGCCACGTAGGCGATGTTCTTGCTGTTGAGCGCGGCGATGCAAACTCGGCCGCTGCTGACCGCATAGACGCCGAACTCGGTCTTGAGACGCTCGACCTGGGCAGCAGTGAGTCCGGTGTAGGAGAACATGCCGCGCTGTTTGACGATGAAAGAGAAATCCTGGGCCACGCCACGGCTCTGCAGGCCATCGGCCAGTGCAGTGCGCATGACGCGGATGCGGTCGCGCATGCCGGCCAGTTCTGCTTCCCACTGGCCGCGCAGTTCCGCACTGGCCAGCACCGCTGCGACGATGGCACCACCGTGCGTCGGCGGGTTGGAATAGTTGGTACGGATGACGCGCTTTACCTGCGACATCACGCGACCGCTTTCTTCCTTGCTGGCGGTGACGATCGACAAGGCGCCGACCCGTTCGCCATACAGCGAAAAGGACTTCGAAAACGAACTCGAAACGAAGAACTGCAGGCCCGATGCGGCGAACAGCTTGAGCGCAGCCGAATCCACATCGATGCCATCGGCAAATCCCTGATAGGCCATGTCGATGAAGGCGACGAGGTTGCGCGCCTTGACGATGTCGACCACTTCCTGCCACTGCGCTGCGCTGAGGTCGGCACCGGTCGGGTTATGACAGCAGGCATGCAGCACAACGATCGAGCCAGCCGCCAGGCTGTTCAACGAGGCTTTGGTCGCGGCGAAGTCGACGCCCTTGGTGGCGGCGTCGTAATAGGCGTAAGTGCCTACTGCAAAGCCGGCCGATTCAAACAGGGCGCGATGATTTTCCCAGCTCGGATCGCTGATATAAACCGTGGCAGTCGGCTCCAGGCGCTTCAGATAGTCGGCACCCACCTTGAGAGCGCCGGTGCCGCCAAGCGCCTCGATGGTGATGACACGACCTGCCGCGAGCAGTGGCGAGTCGACGCCGAAAGCGAGGTTCTGCACTGCCTGGTTATAAGCGGCGGCACCCTCGATGGGTTGATAGCCGCGTGGCGGGGCGGCTTCGAGACGCTGCTTTTCGGCCGCTTTCACCGCCGCCAACAGCGGCAGTTTGCCATTGTCATCATAATAGACGCCGACGCCAAGGTTGACCTTGGTCGCTCGGGTATCGGCGTTGTAAGCCTCGGTGATGCCGAGGATGGGATCGC
>CAISUK010000233.1 GCA_903888645.1 uncultured Pseudomonadota bacterium
ACTAGGCGGGTTCTCCGAAAGGCTTGGTATTACTGGTCGGGGCGGCGGGATTCGAACTAGCTACCCCTTGCACCCCATAAAGGTAATGAACCTTCCATCAACATCCAACAGCACTCCGCAGATAGCCATTTAATAACTACTTATCAGTATCTTAGAGAGTTTGACAGTCCAAAGTTATCCGCTATAATCCATCAAGAGCCAGCCCTTCTGTATGGGGCAATGTATGGGGCAGTTATTGGGCTATAGGAGCAGGATGACATGGCAAACCTCTCGCAGAAGGAACTGGAAGCACTTGGGCTGGACGACATCGGGCGGCGGTTGATTGACGGTGACGGGCTGACGGGGAAGGTGCGACAGCGCAAGCAGAAGGTCGTTGTCCAATTCGAATACCGTTACCGAGCCGCCGACAAGATTCGCCAGATCGTATGCGGCACCTGGCCAGACAAGAGCCTGAAACTCATCCGGGACACCCGCAACAAGCACCGTGTGGACATCGCCAGCGGTATTGATCCGATCGATTGCAATCAGGCCGAGCGTCTGAAGAAAAAGGCGGACGTCGCCCAATCCATCGCCGAGCAATACTCACGTATCGCCGATGCCGAAGCCCGGCAAGCCCGTATCGCCGTCAATGACCTCTTCGAGCGGTGGGCCACGGTGGAGTTGATTAGGCGCAAAGATGGGGGCAAGGAAATCCGCCGGATGTTCCAGAAGGACGTGCTGCCGACACTTGGCGCGCTGGCTGTCGAGGATGTACGTAAGGGCCACATCACCGCCGTTACCGACGCCCTGCTCGCGCGCGGCGTCACGCGCATGGCCAAACTGATCTTTGCGCTGATCCGCCAGATGTTCCGTTTTGCGGTCGACCGAGACATCATCGATGCCGATCCGACGGCATCCATACGCAAGGCCAAGATCGGAGGCAAAGATACGGAGCGCGACCGCGTCTTGAGCGAAGATGAAATCCGCGCGCTCCCCAGGCAGTTACCGGCGGCGCAATTGTTCCCGACCACTGAGGCGGCGCTGTGGCTGGCCCTCGCCACAGGCTGCCGCATCGGCGAACTGCTGCGTGCCGAATGGCAGCATGTCCGCCCCGACGCGCGCGAATGGTTCATCCCTGCCGACAACAGCAAGAATGGCCGCCCCCACACCATTTACCTATCCGACTTCGCCCTGCGTCACTTCGCCGCCCTGCAAACCATCAACGGCGGCAGCAGATGGTGCTTCCCAAACCGCGACGACAGCGAGCATGTCTGCGTCAAGACCGTCACCAAGCAACTCGGCGACCGTCAGCGCGGCGACGCCACCCCCATGTCCCGCCGTTCGCCGCACACAAACGCACTGGCGCTTAGCGGTGGTAAATGGACGCCTCACGATCTCCGACGCACCGGAGCTACCCTGATGACTGCCCTGGGAGTGCTGCCCGAAGTAGCGGAAAAATGCCTCAACCACGCCGAAGAAAGCCGCGTCAAACGCACCTACCAGCGACACAGCTATGATGCCGAGAAACGCGAAGCTTGGCGGCGGCTCGGCGAACGGCTCGAACTGCTGACGCGAGACACCGATAATGTCGTCACCCTGAAGCCACGGAAAATGGCAGCGTCAAACATTGTTTGACGGTATCCCATGCCGTTTGCTATGATTCAAATCATTCCGACGCAAGTCGGCATTGTCGAACGGGGGCAACCTTGGCGACACAACCTGCTGAAAAGCAGCCCAACGGCCACCTTTGAGTGGCCGTTGTCATTTCTGGCGAGGCAATGACCTATCTTTGCTACATCGACGAGGCCGGCTGCACCACCCCGCTGCCAGGCACG
>CAISUK010000234.1 GCA_903888645.1 uncultured Pseudomonadota bacterium
CGTTGCCAGGCGGGTGCGGGTGTCGGCAGCGACGGGGCCGAAGCGTTTGGCGATCTGGCGTTCGAGCAACGTGAATTCGCCTTCGAGCTTGCCTTCGAGCTTGCCTTCGAGCTTGCCTTCGAGCTTGCCTTCGAGCTTGCCTTCGAGTTTGCCCTCGAGCTTCCCTTCCAGCTTGCCCAGCAGCATTCCTTCGGCCACTGCGTTGGCGTGGATGCGATCCATATTCGTTTCCAGCATTGCGGTTCCTTTCAGTATGTCATCAACATCCGGCATGGCGAAATCGGGCAACTTGCTGCTCAGTCGGTAGTGCAGCCACTGCAGCACCGCCTTGTCGATGCTTTGCTTGAATGGCGACTGGGCGACCGCCTCGCCCAGATAGCGGATCGCCCGCTTGACGTCTTCCGTGTCATGGGCGTGCTCCATGCGAAAGATCGCTGCCATCACCCGCTGCAAACCTTCCAGATAGTCGGCGCTAAAGCGGCCTTCGTCGAGCAACCAGAATCTGAGCTTCGGCTGAAACTCCGTCAGCACCGCCGGATGCGCCTGGATCAGATCGAACACTTCCGGGCTATGCTTCCAGCGGGCGTCGCCATTGTAGATCACCATCGGCAGCACCGGCGGCAGCACCGGCGGCAGGCCGTCGGCCAGGTCGATGGCCAGGTCGATGGCCTTGCCGCGCAGCAGATGGTCGTAGAGCGCCGCCACGTACTGCATCATTCGCACCGGCATGCCCCGGTCGATGGACGACTGAAACTCCAGCAGCAGGTAAAGGTAGATGCGTTGCCCCTGCAGTTCGATCGACCAGACAATGTCGTCTTCGCGCTTCTTCATGGCCGGGGTGATGAAGCTGCCGGGCTCGGGGCGCAGCGTGGCATAGTCGAGCAGTTCCGTCACGCCCGGCGGGGCAAAGACCTCCAGCAGTTCCCGCACCAGGTCGGCGTGCGAGAAAATGAACTTGTAGCCGGTGTCGTGGAGGTGAACCATGCCCAATTCTACCCAGGAAAGACATACAGCCTATGGGCGCCGGGCTTCTTGGCAATTAAATCGAGACTGGCCCCTTTTTAACTGGACGCCTCAAATACTTCGTCCAAATACTTTGCATCAATCGCCTTGTCGAACCAAGCCTCGATTTGATCCATTGATGCTGACTCGATCTTTTCCGCCACGCTCGCGGGAACCCCTCCAAACCGTTTGACGAGCAACTTCTGCAAGGCCAGCGACTCACCTTGCTGCTTGCCTTCGAGCTTGCCTTCGAGCTTGCCTTTCAGCATATATCCATTGGCCCATTCTTCCAGTCGGTCAGCGAGCATGACGTTTAACTCCTCCAGGTCATCAATCTGTGGCAATACGATACGATATTTTACCTTGCGCATCAACGTGGCCCGTATCCACAGCGCAAACATCCGCCGCAAGTCTGGCCGATCGCTCAGCCACTCGCTGAGTAAATTCAGCAACTCGCCAATGGCTTCTGGCGTCGCCGGATGCTCAATGCGGAATACGGCCGCCACCAAATTCTTGACCGACGCCAATTCGCTGTCACTGTAAGCGTTCTCGTTGATCAGCAGATACTTGTGCTTGGGTTTGAACTGTTCTACCAGACCCGGCACAGGCGGAATCAGATCGCCGACATCGATCGGTGCCGTCCAGCGTTGGCTGCCGTTGTACAGCACGATCGGCAAAATCGGTGGCAACCGCCCGTCATCGAGCACCTCTGCGCGCTTGATCAGATCCTGGTAGAGCAGCCCCTGATAGACCATCATCCGCAACGACATATATTTGTCGACGCTGCTTTGGAATTCGATCAGCAGGTACAGGTAGATCCACTCGCCACCGACTTTGACCCGCCAAACGATATCGTCCGCCCTATTCCGGAAATCTTCGCTGATATAGCTGCCGGGGACTTTCTCCAACGTGCTGTAGTCCAGACTGTGCAACCATTCGTCCGGCACAAATCCAATAATCAGGTCGCGTACCAGTTCCGGATTCGAGAAGAGAAATTTGTAGCTGCTGTCGTGGTCGTTCGCCATGCCCAATTCTACCCAGGAAAGCGATACAGCCTATGGGCGCCGGGCTTCCTGGTAAATAGTCACTGCCCTTTAGTTGCGCATGGCAAAAGACAAGACCTGACCCCATGAAACACAACCTTGGCCCATGCTAGTTGGCACTCAGAAAA
>CAISUK010000235.1 GCA_903888645.1 uncultured Pseudomonadota bacterium
ACCATCAATATTCCTGACACCGTTGGCTACAACGTGCCCGAGCAGTTCGCCGAGCGCATCCGCCAATTGCGCGAGCGCGTGCCTAACGCCGACAAGGTGGTATGGTCAGTTCATTGTCATAACGATCTCGGTCTCGCCGTGGCCAACTCGCTGGCCGCCGTGATGGCCGGTGCCCGTCAGGTCGAATGCACTATCAATGGCTTGGGTGAGCGCGCCGGCAATGCTTCCCTGGAAGAAGTGGTCATGGCCGTGCGCACCCGTCAGGATGTGTTTCCTTGCGATACGCGGATCGATGCAACGCAGATTGTCGCGGCCTCGAAAATGGTTTCCGGCATTACCGGATTTCCAGTGCAGCCAAACAAGGCGATCGTTGGCGCCAATGCCTTTGCCCATGAGTCCGGCATTCATCAGGATGGCGTGCTCAAGCACCGCGAGACTTACGAAATCATGCGCGCCGAGGATGTCGGCTGGAATGCCAACAAATTGGTACTCGGCAAGCATTCCGGCCGCACTGCCTTCCGCGCCCGGCTCAAGGAACTCGGCATCGAGGTCGATTCCGAGCAAGTGCTCAATACGGCTTTCGCCCGGTTCAAGGAATTGGCCGACAAGAAGCACGAAATCTTCGACGAGGATCTTCATGCGCTGATGTCGGATGAGTTGATGATGCCGGCGCAGGAGCATTACCGCCTCGTGTCGACCCGATTCCATTCCGAGACTGGCGAAACGCCGCATGCGATGATTACCATGGCGGCCGGCGACAACGAGCATTGCATCGAAGCGGATGGCAGTGGTCCTGTCGATGCCGCTTTCAAGGCCATCGAGAGCGTCGTACACAGCGGGACGGACTTGTTGCTTTACTCGGTCAATAGCATCACGACCGGTACCGATGCCCAAGGCGAAGTGACGGTGCGACTGAGTAAGGAAGGGCGCATC
This sequence comes from uncultured Pseudomonadota bacterium, assembly GCA_903888645.1. GTDB lineage: Bacteria > Pseudomonadota > Gammaproteobacteria > Burkholderiales > Rhodocyclaceae > CAISUK01. Next base: position 934 of record CAISUK010000235.1, read on the forward strand.
GTCAACGGCCAAGGCGCTGATACGGATATCATCGTGGCATCGGCCAAAGCCTACATCAACGCGCTGAATAAACTGCACTCGGGACTGCAGCGGGTCAACCCTCAGGTTTGAGCGTCCCGGTCAAGCGGGCAAAGGCCACTGCGCTGGCGAAGAACAGCAGCGTCAGCGCAGTTTCAGCACAGGCCAGCCAGCGTGATGGAGCGAGATCCGAGCTGGCGCGGACGACACCTTCGATGAAATAGACCAGGATCAGCATGCTCGCCCACTGGAAAGTATAACGGCGTCCGCGCAGGACGCCGAACAGTGGCAGCAAGAGTGGCAGCGCTTTCAGTGCCAACATCGAGCCACCCGGGCGCAGCGGCGCCAGCCACAGTTCCCAAATCAGGCAAAGCAGTATCAGGGCGATCAGCGAGGCGCTGCTGACGCTATTGAGCAACTTTAGGGGCGGGTGCGCAGACAACGCGATAATTTCAGCGCGATAGCTTCAACGCCACTTCGGCCAGACGCCTGCCCAGCGCGATGGCGAGGCGCTTCTCGGCCTCGCTGATCGCGGTATCGCCACCCGGCCCGGCGTAGTGGCTGGCGCCATAGGGTGTGCCGCCTTCGCGCGTCGTGCTCAGATCGGCTTCGCCGTAAGGCAATCCAACCATCAACATGCCGTGGTGAAGCAAGGGCAGCATCATCGTTAGCAGCGTGCTTTCCTGACCACCGTGCAGGCTGTTTGTCGATGTAAATACGGCGGCTGGTTTGCCGCTAAGCGTTCCGTCAAGCCACAGTCCAGCGGTCGAATCGAGGAAATACTTGAGCGGCGCCGCCATGTTGCCAAACCGTGTCGGGCTGCCCATCGCCATGCCGATGCATTCCCCCAGGTCCGCGTGTTCCACATAGGGTGCGCCGGTGTCGGGGATATCCGGTTCGATGGCTGTGCAAACTGCGGCCACTTTTGGTACGGTACGCAACCGCGCGTGGGCCCCGGACACTTGCTCGATACCCCTCGCAATCAGATGTGCAAGATTGCGCACCGAGCCGTTGCAGCTGTAGTAGAGAACAAGGATGTCTTTGCTTTGGGGCATGGGGTTCGTTCGGTTTTGTTCCGCTAGAATCGGCTGATTATATGCGCTCACTGCTCCTGCTTCCCGTTCGTGTCACGCGCCGTTTTTTTGCTGAACGCTGCGCTCAGACCGCCGCTGCGCTGTCCTTCAGTTCCTTGCTGGGGCTGGTTCCGCTCATAGCGGTTGCCGTTGCCATCATCACCCGCTTTCCTTTCGCGGCCGGCCTGAGCGATGCCCTGGAAAAATTTTTACTCGCCAATTTGCTGCCCGACAAGGCCGGTGCGGTCGTGGCGAAATATGTTTCGCAGTTTGTACACAAAGCGGAGCGTGTGCAGTGGATCGGCGGCGCCTTGTTGGCCATTACGGCAATCGTGCAGATGCTCACGATCGAACACGCCTTCAATGCAATTTGGCGAGTGCGTGAGAAACGGCCACTGCTCCGTCGACTACTCCTGCATCTGACAGCGCTGTTGATCGGACCGACACTGTTCGGCGGTAGTCTGGCCGTCATTACCTTCCTGGCCAGCGTTTCATTCGGGTTTTTCGACGAGCCCATTTGGCTCGACGCGGTATTCTTCCGCGGCCTCTCGTTTGTATTTACTGCCGGGATATTTGCGTTGCTTTACTGGGCTGTACCGGCAAAGCCGGTCAGCCGAATCCACGCAACCGTTGGCGGGATTTTCGCTGCCGCCGGGTTTGGTCTGATGCAGCGGCTGTTCTCGCTTTACATTGCCAACTTTCCAGCCTACACGGTTATCTACGGTGCATTTGCGGCAATGCCAATCTTTTTGTTATGGCTTTACATGTCCTGGGGCGTCATCCTGATCGGGGCTCTCGTGGTTGCCGAATTACCTGGTTCGCCCACCGTTGTCAGACGCGCTCAAAAAGGCAAGGGATCCCGTTCGAACTCGTAGATTTCGACGCTGCTGGTTTGTGACATGAGCGCACGCGGCTGGCATTCCGTAATTCGAATGTGGCCCCAAGTCTCCTGCAGCAATGTGAAATTGCCATGCGGGAAATAGTTGCCGTGCTGCACCAGCAGCGATTCGCCTCGGTCTAGCCCTGGGAGGGCCGGTAACAGAAACGCCGGCAGCGGCACTTTTCCATGTTTGTTGGGCACGATCCGGACGGCTTCAGCGGTCGGCGCAAGGAACTCCAGGCCAAGCTCCAAATGCTCGGGATTGTCACTGCGCGCCCAACGCACCATGCATATCCCCCACGGACGCTTCGGTGTCGGCCTGACACCAAGGACGCAGCCGGTCTGTATGCCGGCGATCGTTCCATTCACATGCAGGACCGCGTAGCCTCCCGGGCTCTCATTGACGACCATCCAGTCCGTTGTGCCGTCATCGACAATTCGAGAGGTTTTCGCCGGATCGCCATTCAACAATCGCCAGAAGTTATCAAAATCGGCGCATACCTGGATGGGATAGTTGTTGCGGCGGCGCTTGAGCAGCCGCTTGGGCGGCAGTGCCCAATAGGCGCGAACCTGCCGCAACAAATCCAGATAGTCGGATTGCGTGGCTTCGTCAGGAATTTCCAATAGTGCTGGCGAGCGCCCTGCCACAAGCTGCCCGACAATGTCTTGACAGACGCGTCCCAAGTTGGCGCAGGAAAAATACAGACAGGCATTGTGTGGTGCCGCCCGCCGGGTAAACGCCACAGGGGGGAGATCGCGGTTGCCGTCCAGCCAATACCATGAAGTCGGATCGGTTGGTGGCTCAAAGCTGATATCGATACTCTTACCATAGCGCTCGAGCACGCGTTCCAGGAAAGCGATTTGCTGTCCGGTCATGGCTTCCGGCTGCGCTGCGGTGAGCGCGAGCATGAACTTGAAATTTCGCTCGGCGGCGGCATTGTCTGCGACAACCGTGAGGTCAGCGGCAGAACTCTTGACCGTCATCTGGTAGGCCTGCTGGGCTGCCAGCCAAAGGCCCGCCGGGGCGGGGGAAGTCGTCAGCACGGCAATCTGCATTTGCGCTGCAAGATGGTGCATGGCGGTACCGCAAATCTGTGCCCGGCTGCGGCCGAGATTTGCCAGCCCGGCGGGGTCCGAATCGCTGGCGATGTGCAGGTAACCCTCTCCCAAAGCGCCATGAATATCAACTAGTGCGATCGCCAGGCTGCGCAAGCGACGCGCCAAGGGCAGCGTCGTATCGCGCAGAAGTGGCTGGGCCAGATTGGCGACTGCAACGGCTCGAGGCTCGAAGGCGTCGAGCAACTTCAGCAGGTGCAGCGGAGGCTTGCCGAGTTCGAGAATGTTGTGAAGATGCAGGCGCAGAGGCGCCAAGTCCTGCATTGGATCGGTAGCCGCGGGAGCGGCTAGCCAATCCATCGCCTCTTGCAATGTGGCCGGCTGATGCTGAATGCTGGCGCTCCCAATTATCCCCATCTGGCGTCTGCGGAACTATCTCGATAAGTTGGAATGGGCGATTCTAGTAGAATTTATGTCCAAGCCGCAAAAATTAGCCGATGAATATGTTGCCGTTGTACAGGATTGTCATTGTCTTTGCTTGCCTGCTGAACATGGCGGAGTCCTCGGCAGCGAGCGCCGATGCCTTCTTCGATCAAACGCTCGGCGACTTTCGCGAAGAATTGGACTCGGCCAAAAAGGCAGGCAAAGGGGGCGTGCTGCTGATGTTCGAGGCCGAAGGCTGTCCGTATTGCCGCAAGATGCGCAGCACCGTACTTAATCGTGCAGATGTTCAAACTTATTTCAAGGCGCACTTCGCGATTTTTAGCGTGGACATCCTCGGTGCGGTTCCGGTGACTGATTTCGCTGGCAAGGAAACCACCGAGGCGCGGTTCGCGAAGTCGATGCGCGTTCTTGGGACGCCGACTTTCCTATTTGCCTCTCCCGACGGCGTCGAATTGGCCCGTTATACCGGGGCAACGCGGGACGCCGCAGAGTTCCTGCGCCTCGGCGAATTTGTTGTCGGGGGCAAATTCAAGCACCAAACGCTGGACACCTTTCTTAATTCTGCTGCCAAGCCATGACGAAATCCCAGGAAGTTCCGTTGCTCATTTCCGACAAGCCGATCAATCCCGCCGAACGTTTGATCGTCGCGCTGGATTTACCTGAAGTCGATTCTGCCAAGGCACTGGTCAGTAGCCTCGGCGAAGCAGTGCGCTTCTACAAGATCGGCCTCGAACTGTTCATGGCTGGAGATTACTTTGTTCTTCTCGACTGGCTGATCGAACACAACAAGAAGGTATTTGTCGATCTCAAGTTTTTCGATGTGCCGGAAACCGTACGATCGGCGGTTCGAGCTTTGGCCCGTAGCGGCGCGACATTCGCCACGGTGCATGGCAACCAGGCGATCATGGAGGCTGCGGCGCAGGAAAAGGGCGATCTTAAAATTCTCGCTGTCACAGTGCTGACTAGTTTGGACCGCGGTGACCTCGACGATCTTGGTTTTTCCTGTGACGTCGATAAACTTGTGCTGTCACGGGCGCGCCGGGCCTTGGCCACAGGGGTGGACGGAATCGTATCCTCGGGACTGGAAGCAGCGATGATACGGCGCGAATTAGGGGCAAAGCTTCTGGTCGTGACCCCGGGCATTCGTCCGGTCGAGAACAAGCCTGCCGACGATCAAAAGCGTACGGTCGATGTCGCCCAGGCTTTCCGCAATGGTGCCGACTACATCGTAGTCGGCCGGCCCATCCGCCAGGCGAAGAATCCCCTCGCTGCGGCGCAGGCAGTGCAAAACACCATTACCAGTATCTTTTGCTGAGCCCGCTTTCTGGCGGCGTGGATTATTGTTGTTTCTGTTGCAGTTTCCACCTATAATCCGCGGTTTTTCCGGTTTCAGGAAACGAGGTCAAGAGCAATGGTAGTCATACGTCTAGCCCGCAGCGGTGCCAAGAAGCGTCCTTTTTTCAACATGGTCGTCGCCGATTCGCGCAACCGCCGCGATGGTCGGTTCGTTGAGCGCATCGGATTTTACAATCCGGTGGCTGGGGCCAGTGAAGACGGGCTGCGCGTCGACATTGAGCGCCTCGCCTTCTGGCAGGGTCATGGGGCTCAGCTGTCGCCGACAGCGGCACGTTTGGTGAAGCAGTTTTCAGCCAAGAAGGCGGCCTGAAGCTCATCTGCAAGCATGATCGTTCTGGGGCGCATCGTCGCTCCGTATGGTTTGCACGGTTGGGTGAAGGTGCACCCGTTCGGCGACGGATGGGAAGCATGGCCAGGTATGGCGCGCTGGTGGCTCGCGGATAGCGCAGAAGGCGCCACTTGGCGTGAAGTGAAGCTGGACGACGCCAAAGTGCATGGGCTTGGGCTGATTGCCAAGTTTGACGGTTGTGTTGATCGTTCGGCGGCCGAAGCACTCGAAGGTTTATATATTGCCGCCCCGCGCGAACTTTTGCCAAAGACGGCTGAAGGCGAGTATTACTGGGGCGACCTGGTTGGCTTGAAGGTCGAGAATTTGCAGGGTGTTTCGCTCGGGAGCGTCGTCGAACTTCTCGAAACAGGCGCTAACACGGTTCTCGTCGTCGGTGATGGAGAAGGTGATTTGAAGCGCGAGCGGCTGCTGCCGTTCGTTGCTCAGGTGGTGAAGCAAGTAGACGCGGTTGGTGGTCGTATCGTCGTTGATTGGGACCGAGACTGGTGACGCTGGCATTTGACGTCGTCACGCTGTTTCCCGAGATGTTCGCGGCGATAACCGGATCGGGAATCAGCCGGCGTGCCCTCGAGCGAGGTCTCTGGCAGTTGCAGTGCTGGAACCCGCGTGACTGGGCCGAGGATAATTACCGGACGATTGACGATCGTCCGTATGGTGGTGGTCCGGGTATGGTGATGCTGGCCGGGCCGATCGAAAAGTCAATCGACGCGGCGCAGGCACGGCGCCAGCAGCTTGGACAGGATGCCTGCCCGGTAATTTTTCTGACCCCGCAAGGGAAGCCGCTGACGCATCGTCGTGTGCTTCAGTTGGCGGCTGGTAGCGGCGCAATTTTGCTCTGTGGGCGCTATGAAGGTGTCGACGAGCGGGTGCTCGAGCGACGGGTGGACGAGGAAATGTCTCTCGGCGATTTCGTTCTTTCGGGAGGCGAGATTGCGGCGCTGGCTTTGATGGATGCCTGCGTTCGGCAACTTCCCGGGGCGACGAGTGACCCCGCGTCGGTACTGGAAGAGTCGTTCGTCGCTGGTCTGTTGGATACGCCGCATTACACGCGGCCGGAAGTTTATGCGGGGGTGCCGGTACCGGATGTGCTGGTTTCCGGCGACCATGAGAAGATTCGGCGCTGGCGACTGAAGCAGGCGTTGGGGCGAACCTGGCAGAGACGGCCCGACCTGTTGGAAGGTCGGGAGGTCACGGAGGAGGAGAAGCGACTGCTTGACGAATTCGTGCGGGAGCAACGATAAGTAGCAACAGTAAAAGTACAAGCAGCATCAGTAACGAAGTTTCAATCGTGTAACCAATAAAGCGCGCGCATCAGCGATGACTGCTCTGCGTGAACGGCCAAGTGCCATGACTGACAAGGAGTAGGACAATGGATCTGATCCAGCAAATTGAACAAGAAGAGATTCAGCGACTCGGCAAGAAGATTCCCGCATTTGCCCCCGGCGATACCGTAATCGTCAATGTCAATGTGGTTGAAGGTGAACGGAAGCGGGTTCAGGCGTTCGAAGGCGTGGTCATCGCCAAGCGGAACCGGGGGCTCAACTCCAGTTTCATCGTACGCAAAATTTCTTCCGGAGAGGGTGTCGAACGGACCTTTCAGACCTACTCGCCGTTGATTGCCAGCATCGAATTGAAGCGCAGGGGCGATGTGCGTCGCGCCAAACTTTATTACCTGCGCGAACGTTCGGGCAAGTCGGCACGGATCAAGGAAAAGCTGACAAAGGTGTCCCGAGACGCATAGCCAGTTTCAGCATTGTCCCGGCACAAAAAAACCGGCCGCTTTTCAGCGGCCGGTTTTTTTGCCAAGCGAATCTAGTTGTGCAACTTGTCATGCTCGATCAAGGCGTAGGCCGAGTGGTTGTGTATCGATTCGAAGTTTTCCGATTCAACCACGTAGCCAACAATGCGTCGCTCGGCATTTAGCGCCCCAGCGACGTCGCGCACCATATCCTCAACAAACTTTGGATTGTCATAAGCGCGTTCTGTCACGTACTTTTCATCCGGGCGCTTGAGCAGGCCGAACAGTTCGCAGGAGGCCTGCGCTTCCACCATGTCTACCAGCTCCTCGATCCAGACAAAATCGTTGGTCGTTACCGTGACGGTGACATGGGAACGCTGATTGTGCGCGCCATAAGCAGAAATCTTCTTCGAGCAGGGACAAAGACTGGTCACCGGCACCAAGACTTTGATGGTCTGGCGATATTCACCGCCGGAAAGTATTTCGCCGATAAAGGTTATTTCGTAATCCATTAGACTCTTGACTCCGGAAACTGGAGCGGTCTTGTTGATGAAATACGGAAAGGTCATTTCTACATGGCCGGTTTCTGCTTCGAGACGTTCGACCATTGCATGCATCATCGATTCGAAACTCTCTACCGAAAACTCTCTTTCCTGAGTGTTGAGAATTTCCACGAAGCGCGACATATGGGTGCCCTTGAAATTGTGCGGCAGCCCAACGTACATGCTGAAGTCAGCGATGGTGTGTTGAACGCCACCGCTCTTGTCGAGCACTTTGACAGGGTGTCGAATACTCTTGATGCCAACTTTATTGATCGGCATCTGTCGCGAGTCGGCGCTGTTCTGGACGTCTGGTATGGCCATAGAATCCCTGCAATTCATGGAATGTTTCCTCGGGTTGAACTGGAGCTTGGCGCGCTCAGAGTGCGTGTTCTACTGCAACGAGGCCGAAATATAACATTCCCGATAAAAACACTCAAGTTTAGGTGGTCAGAAGCGTGCCCTTGAAAAGATTGACTGGCTCGACAATGCTGCCGACGTGACCCCGGCGTTGTAGCAATAGTTGGACGGCATCTTTGTCATCTGCGCGGCGACCGGAATCAAAATTTCCGCTCGACAATATACTCGGCAATTTCGACCAACCGGGCGGCGCTGTCGCCGAGTCCGTCCAACGCGGACTTCGCGTCACTCAGAAGTTCGTCTGCCAGCGAACGCGCACGCTGCATTCCAAGCAGGCTGACATAGGTAGCCTTGTGCTGCGCGGCATCCTTGCCAGCAGTCTTGCCCAGCGTTGCGGTGTCTGCAGCGCTGTCAAGAATGTCGTCAACCACCTGGAACAACAGCCCAATCCGTTTTGCATATAGGTCGAGGCGCATACGCAGCGAGTCGTCGATCGCGTTTGCGCACAGGGCACCGAGCATGACGCTGGCACGAATCAGGGCGCCGGTCTTGTGGATGTGCATGAACTCGAGTTCTTCAACGCTCAGATCCTGTCCGGTCGCACCCAGGTCGATTGCCTGCCCGCCAGCCATTCCTCGAGAGCCAGCGGCCTGAGCCAGCAAATGCACCATCTCAAGTTTTCTGCAGGGGTCGCCGCCCAGAACGGGGTCGCTGATCACCGAAAATGCCAGTGATTGCAGTGCATCCCCTACCAGCATTGCGGTCGCCTCGTCAAACTCGATGTGACAGGTCGGCTTGCCGCGGCGCAGGACATCGTCATCCATGCAAGGCAGGTCGTCATGGACCAGCGAATAGACGTGGATCAACTCGACGGCGCAACCCACTGCATCAATTTGCGCCGGGGCTGCACCAACCAGACTTCCGGCGGCTTGAACGAGCAACGGCCTGACACGTTTGCCGCCGCCGAGCGCCACGTAACGCATCGCCTCATGCAAGCGCGTGGGCGGCTGATTTGCAGCGGGAAGGAGGCGATCCAGCGCCACTTCCGTCCGTCGTTGGATATCGAACATCCAAGAAGTGAAATCCATAGTCTGGCTCAGAGTGCCGGCTTTCTTAGGCGCTCTGCATCCTCAGGATTGAAATCCTGCAGGCCGTTTGCATCCAGAATCTGTATTTTCCGGTCCGCTTCTGCCAATACCCCCTGACAATACTTGAGCAGGTCAATGCCGCGCTCATAGGCTGAGAGTGAGGCTTCGAGAGTCAAGGGACCATTTTCCATTGATTGAACAATGCGCTCCAGTTCCTCCAGAGCTGTTTCAAACGAACTGGGAGGCGGGTCTTTGGCAAGCTTGGGCATGATCGAGCGGCGCGCGCGCCGGAAAAACTCCGAAAATAGCCTATGCGGCACCCTGGGGTCAAATTCGTTAAGCTAATTCTTCCATCATTTCAGGCGGAGTTCAATTTTCAGCGACTTCAATCCTGACCTGAAGTTTAGACACTCGCAACCGCAGCCGGATGCCGAAG
>CAISUK010000236.1 GCA_903888645.1 uncultured Pseudomonadota bacterium
AAAAAATCAGCGAGGTTGAACTATCGAAATTTGTTGACAGTTGAAGCAGGATGCACCGGATGGCAAGTTGCGATCTAATGGTTGTGCCGCCACTGTAAATCTCCTGAAATACCCTAAATACGCCTCAAATGGCGTTGACGTGCGCTCGGTTTAGGTGGTAACGTCGCATCTTTGAGAAATCAAATTCTTATCCCACCATGTGCACCGTAGGACATAAAACTTGGCAAAATTCATAATCACTCCAATCACACCATGAAATTCACCGATTACGTGGTTACTGAAACGACTGGTAATTCGGTTGATCCGCTGGGCTATCTCAAACCGAGTGGCGTAGTGTCTAGCAAAGTATTCCGGCAGTTCACGGTTCTGTCGAACCACCCCGCTTACCAGGGATTTCTCGCGTTCGTCTTTTCTTATCTTGCTGGGCGGTCAATTACTCCATCGAAGCGTGATTTTGCGAAGCGTGTCCGAGACCTCGAAATTCTTTGGGGCCTATTGAATGTGAGGGCCGGCGACTCCGTAGTTAACGTGACCAAATTTGAGCCCATTGCGAACTTTGATTCACTTCGCCTGAGTCAGGTACGGACACGTTCTGCACTCTACGCACGGCTCAACTATGGCGTCCTTGGTCATTACGCTAGCCCATCAGCCCTGTGGAAGATTCTTGAACAGGGGGCAACAGGACTTACCAGTCAAGGAGTTGAACTCGCAACAGCATGGCGTTATCGGCAGGGAAGTGACTTTGCCCACCTTGCAGATCAATGGCTGAATGACTGTGATCTGTTCGCTATCGATGATCTTGAAACATGGCAAACCAGGTATCGTTTGTCTGCCGAACCCGAGAAGCCTGAGAAGAAGATCTGGCAGTCGCTGATTGAAGATTTCTGCACCAAAGATCCAGTCATAGCTCCCCTTTGGCAAAAGCCAGTGCCGCAAGAGATTCTGGCGCTCTCGACAGCTGAAGACACTTACCCGTTATTCTTCCCTGCGTTGCAGACCCACTATGCTGGAAGTCACGAACTATGCAGACGTATCGAACGATGCAACCGATTTGAGCGCCTCTCCGGCCTAGTGCAATTCGTCTTTGAGTGGGAGTATGTTCGACGATTGGACGAGATCCGACTCAAAGGACTTACGCAGGGGAATTTGCCAGCAGTAGTAACCAGTGAAATCGCCATCGCCGCGACAAACCTTCTTCCAGAACCAGACGAGAAAGAATTCTGGTACCTGCCAGCAACGCTTTCCGCAATTTCTGATCATGAAACGATGGCGGAAGCCATTCTCGCCCACCACACGCGCCATCAGCGTAGCAAAGGGGCGTCGCCTTTTATCTCCGGAGACACCATTGCAGTTCAGGAGAGAGTGCGCGCTATGGAATTCGTCAACTTCTTTGACAAGATGGTCAGTGATACAGCGAAGCTTGTGGATGCCGTGCAGTGGCGATACCACCGTAATTGGCATTTTGGACGAGCCCACGAATGGCAACGCTACGCAGGGGTCGCTTGATGGAAGCACCAATGGCCGCCAAGGGAGCTAGCGACGAGTTTTTCAATTTCTCAGATCTATTTTCTGAGGTCTTGACGTTACTGGACGACGATCCCATCGAGCATTTCATCGTTCTGACCTATGAGTTCGATGAACAGCAATTGTTGAACCTTGCGGTGCTTCGATCACTTGAGGAAGAAAAGGAGATCGGTAAATCGGGACTAAAGCTGTTGTCGAGCATCCGGCCCGTGGTGTTCTTCGATGCCAGAAAAACAAAACCATTCGGGCGACTTCCTCAGTTTCTCGAGCTGCATCCTTGCAAGACGGCCGGTTTTTCCTGCCACCATTCCAAGGCCTACTGTATTGTCACTCGCAAAACGATTCGCTTGGCAGTTGGGAGCTTCAATCTCACGTTCAGTGGGCTATTCCGAAACCGCGAGGTCATCGAGTCCTGGTGCTGGCGATCTGCGGATTCGACTGATACACACTTGCTCT
>CAISUK010000237.1 GCA_903888645.1 uncultured Pseudomonadota bacterium
CACTGGTAGGTGATGGCCCAGGTGATCTGGGCAAAGGCCAGCGTCAGCATGGCCAGGTAGGTGCCCGACAGGCGCACGGCAAACCAGCCAAAGACCAGCGCGCCCAGTGCTGCCACAAAGGGCGCGAGCAGCAGGGACACCTCCATCGGCATGCCGGTGCTGCGCACCAGCAAGGCAGCGCCATAGGCGCCCAGGCCGAAGTAGGCGGCGTGCCCGAATGAATGCATGCCAGCCGGCCCCATGATGAAACTCAGGCTGGCCGCAAACAACGCGGCCACCAACAGGTCGATCGCCAGCACCACGGTGTAAGGTGAACCCGCGGTGATGATCGGCAGCGCGACCAGCGCCAGACCGAACAAGGCGGCGGCGATCAGGCCCGTCTTGCTGGCGCGGCGCAGCGGTTCTTCCGGGATACCGACGTAACGGCTCGGTGCCTGAGGTCGCCCCATGAGGCCCCAGGGGCGCGCCACCAGCACCGTGGCCATCACCAGGAATTCGACCACCAGCGTGAGCTTGGAAAACGACAGGCTGATGCCGGCGATCTCGACCACGCCGAGCCAGATGCAAACCGCCTTGATTTCGGCAATCAGGAGCGCTGCCGCATAGGCACCGGGGATCGAGCCCATGCCGCCCACCACCACCACGACGAAGGCCGAGCCGATGGTGTTGAGGTCCATCTCCAGGCTCGCCGGTTCGCGCGGCAGTTGCAGCGCGCCGCCCAGGCCGGCGAGCAAGGCGCCCAGCGCAAACACCGCCGTGAACAGCCAGGCCTGATTGACGCCCAGGGCGCTGACCATTTCGCGGTCCTGCGTCGCGGCCCGAACCAGCGTGCCCCAGCGCGTGCGCGTCAGCAGCAGCCAGAGCAGCCCCAACACGACCGGGCCGACCACGATCAGAAACAGGTCATAGGATGGAAAGGCGCGCCCCAGAATTTGCACCGCACCGGACAGACCGGGCGCCCGGGGCCCGAGCAATTCATCCGGACCCCAGAACCAAAGCACGCCATCCTTGATCACCAGCACCAGTGCAAACGTGGCGAGCAACTGGAACAGTTCAGGCGCCTTGTAGATGCGCCGCAGCAGCAGCATTTCAATCAGCGCACCGAGCACGCCGACGACCACAGCCGCCAGCAGCAGCGCCGGCCAAAAGCCCGGCCCAGTGCCCAGGTGCGTGACCAGGCTGTAGGCAACGTAGATGCCAACCATGAAGAACGAACCATGCGCAAAATTCACGATGCGTGTCACGCCAAAGATCAGCGAGAGCCCGGCTGCCACCAGGAACAGCGAAGAGGCACCCGCGAGACCATTGAGCAATTGGGCCAGGAAGCCTGAGAAATTCATTCCACCCCTTTAGAACATTGACTTTGCGCGTCGGGTCCGGACCCAAGTCGGTCCCGACGCGTCACAGCAATACCGAACTATTGAACTTTCCATAAATCATGACGGGCACAAAAGAAAAGGCTGTCATGCCGGACTCGATCCGGCATCCATGGATTGCGGGTGAAGCCCGCAATGACAAGGCTGTATCAACTCTCGTTCGGCGGTGCCACGAAATTCAGAAAACCGATGCTCAGCCTGATCAGTCCGGTGCGCGCAGCTTGGCAACCTCGGCGTCGGACGGCAGGTATTTGGCGCCGTCGAAGTAGCTGTAGTCGACCATCACGCCCTTGCTGCCATCGTTCTTGGTCTTGCCAACATAGGCGCCCATGGTGGACTGGTTGTCCTGCGCACGGTAGGTGATCTTGCCAAACGGGCTGTCAAGCTGCAGGCCCTTGAACGCCGCCACCAGCTTTTCGGTCTCGCTGCTCTTGGCTTTCTTCAGGCCGGCTGCGATC
>CAISUK010000238.1 GCA_903888645.1 uncultured Pseudomonadota bacterium
AGTTTGAGGCGTTTCTGGATAACGAAACGATGGGCGCTCTCGGCCTTGCCCGAGCCGAACTGCAGATTGACGGCAAGGGCCTCGCGGTACTTGAACTGACCGGAGCGGCCGCCGGCTAGATACAATTCACGATACGGCGCACAGAATCAAGCGGCCTTCTGCGCTGCCCCCAGATAAGCTGCCATGAACTGCGTCGGATCGTGCATCAATGCGTCCTTCCAGGGGCCGAGCCTGACGCGCCCCTGCACCAAGCCGCGCAAGGCGCCGACGTGGTCGGTCCAGCCGATGCTGGTGGCACCGATCAATACATCGCCATCGAACTGCAGCGATAGGTAATGAAAACCTTGCTCGTCGACCATTTCGGCGGTCTCGCCACGTTGCACGCCCCACCACTGGCCAAATGACGTTGAGATCAGCCCGAGGGTATCGAGCACGTTGATGGCCAGGCTACCCTGAAAGCTCGGGGTTCCTCCGCCAGCCATATTGATGGCGGCGATACGCGCCTGATCGGCGGCGTTCGGCTGGATCGCGTTCAACTCCGGTTTGCCGGAATGAAAGCCCACCGCCTCGGTGACATCGCCGGCGGCATAAATCCCGGCCACCGTCGTTTCCATGTGTTCATTGACCGTGATGCCCTGGCCGGTGGCAACGCCGCTGCCGGCCAGGAAAGCCACGTTGGGTTTCACCCCGGCGGCGCAGATGATCAGGTCGGCAACGATTTCCGCACCGGTGTTCAGCGCCGCGGTGAGCACACCGCCGCTTTCAGCAATCGAGGTGACGCCGGCATTGACATGGACCTTGACGCCCTTGTTCTCGACCCAGCGGCGAATCATGTTGCCGGCCTTTTCGGTCATCATGCGCGGCACCATGCGGTCACCCATTTCCACCACCGTCAGTTCGACACCGCGCGAAGCCAGCGCCTCCATGATGATGCAGCCAATGAAACCGGCGCCGATCTGCAGTACGCGGCTACCGGGCTTGGCCAGCGCAGCGATGGCGCGGGCATCGGCGAGCGTCCAGCAGGTATGCACGTTGGGCAAATTCATGCCGGTAACTGGCGGACGCACAGGATGCGAACCCGTAGCGATCAAGAGTCGGTCGTAGCCGAGCCGCTCGCCGCTGACGAACTCCACCGTCTTGCGCGCGGCATCGATCTTCGAAACGCGCCCCTCGATCAGGTGGATGCCCTGCTCGACATAGTGGTTGTGCGTCTTTCTGAGATGCGTTCCTTCATCGTTGATGTCGCCGATAAGGAAGTAGGGAATTGCCATGCGCGAATAAGGGGACTCCGCCTCGTCGCCGATCAGAGCGATTTCCGCCTGCGGATCAAGCTTGCGCAAAGTTTCTGCAGCGACGACCCCGGCGGGTCCGTTGCCGATGATGACGTGTTTCATGTCCGGTTCCTCAAGAAAAACGCCAAGGCAGCCGATCTTCCCGGCCACCCTGGCGAATATCCTTTCACAAAAAAGCTCAGGCGATTACAGGCCCAGGCGCGACAGTGTATCCGCAGTCGGCACGCCGCCGGTATCCCAACCGCGTAGCTCATAGTACTCGGGCCGCATCTTGTCGATACCGGAAACCAGTCCCATGGCCGGGCCGGTCTTGGCGGGTTCGGTTTTCAGGCGCGGCGGCAGGTCGTCGTCCTTGGCGGTGAAGCCGGCGGCGTTATTGTACTGACGCTCCAGGTTCCAGATGCGCTCGCCGATTTCCGCCAGCTTCTCGATGGTCCATTCGCCTTCGCAGGCACCATCGAGTTGCGGGGCAAGATCGCCCAACGTCCAGGCAAAGGTCGTGAAGATGCAGGTACCGGACGAATCGAAGGCCGCCGTCGCATCCTGAAACGCCTTGACGAGCCCGGCTTTGCCTTCCGTCACCAGCGGATCGGTCTTGATCGGGATGCCGAGAACTTCCGACGCCACCGTGTAGGAGCGAAGATGGCAGGCACCGCGATTCGAAGTGGCATAAGTCAGCCCCATGCCCTGGATGCCGCGCGGATCGTAAGCAGGGAACTCCTGCTTCTTGACCGACATGGACAATTCCGGATGGCCATACTTTTCGCAAAGTCGAGCCGAACCCAGCGCAATCTCCTTGCCGAAGCCGCGCCCTTCCGCGGTCAGGTGCGACATTTCGATCAACGCCTGGGCAGAACCGAACGGCGACTCGATGCCGATCTGCTCCTTGGTCAACACACCCATCGTGTAAAGCTCCATGATCGCCCCGACGGTGGCGCCGAAGGTGATCGGATCCATGCCGTCTTCATTGCAGATCATGTTGGCGACGGTCAGGCCATCGAGGTCGTCGACGCCGTTGGCGGCACCCAGCGACCAAGCCGCCTCATACTCGAGACCGCCAGTGGCGCCCCAGTACTTCGGACTGTTCTGCACACTCCAATGGCCCTTGTCGACCTGCGAGATGCGGCCACAGGCGATGGTGCATCCGAAGCAGGCGGCGTTCGTGATCAAGTTGGCCTTGCCGTCGCCGGGGCGCTTCTCGTGCATGGCTTCGGCGGAAATGTTCCGCGCGCCTTCGAACTGCACGTCCTGGGCGTTACGCGTCGGCAGGGCGCCGATTTCGTTGATGACGTTCATCAATACCTGGGTGCCGAACTTGGGCAGGCCTTGGCCAGTCACGGCGTTGTCGGCGAGAACCTTTTTCGCTGCCGTGGTTGCCTTTAGGAAAGCCTTGTAATCCTTGATGCCGGAAACCCCCACGGTACCGCGCAGCGCCACCGCTTTAAGGTTCTTCGACCCCATCACGGCGCCGACGCCTGATCGACCGGCGGCACGATGCAGGTCATTCACCACACAGGCGAACAACACCTGATTTTCTCCGGCACGGCCGATCGAGGCGACCCGGATCTGCGGATCCTGATGACCGGACTTGATGATTTCCTCGGTCTCCCAAGTGGTCTTGCCCCACAGGTGCGCCGCGTCGCGCAGTTCGGCCTTGTCGTTTTCGAGCCAGAGGTAAACCGGCTTCGGCGACTTGCCTTCAAAAATGATCATGTCCCAGCCGGCCATCTTCATCTCGGCACCGAAATGGCCGCCAGAATTGGAGCAGGCGATGGCGCCGGTGAGCGGCCCCTTGGTGATGATCGAGTAGCGGCCACCGGTGGCGGCCGGCGTGCCGGTCAAGGGGCCGGTCGCCATGATCATCTTGTTTTCCGGCGCGAGCGGATCGACCTTCGGGTCGGTCTCCTCGACCAGGTACTTGGTGCCCAGACCGCGCTGGCCAAGGTACTGCTCAGCCCACTCCATGTTGAGTTGTTCGGATTTGGTGGTGCCGTTGGTTAGATCAACGCGCAGAATCTTGCGTGCCCATCCCATGTTCTTCTCCTCTTTCAGGCGCTGGTGCGCGGTTGCGTATCGGTTTTGCCGGCCCACTGGCGCATTTTTTCCAGGCCGGTCCAGTCAGCGTCGACATAAGTGATGGCGCCGGTGGGGCAAGCCGTGGCGCAGGCGGGATCGCCGCCGCAGAGGTCGCATTTCTGTACCTTGCCGGTGTCGTGCACATAGTTGATCGTGCCGAACGGACAGGAAATTGTGCAGACCTTGCAGCCGACGCAAGTTGCTTCCAAAACGATCTTCGCGCCAGTGGCCGCATCGATCTTGATGGCCTCGACCGGACAGGCGTGCAAACACCAAGCCTCCGCGCATTGTGTGCAGGTATAGGGCACTTTGCGGCCGGCTGCTTCGAAATTGAACACTTTGATACGCGATTTCGAGATGTTGAAAACGCCGTAATTCTCGTACGAGCAGGCCAACTCGCACTGCATGCACCCCGTACATTTGTTCGGGTCGATATGAAGAGACTTTTGCATATCCCTCGCTCCTGTCAGTAGTTATTTATAGGATCAAACATCCAACAATGAAATCTTATTGCCATTTTGACTTGCAAACCTTGGCGGCATTCATGCGCAAAGGCGACTCTACAAAAGAAAGCAACGGCAGGGCATGTGCAAGAACTGTGCTAGCGCCGACTTAGAGCTGGGGAACTAATCGTAACAAGCGGCCGGAGGGCAAGGCGCCCTCGCCCGTCGTCAGATATCACCAACACCCTTGCAAAGCGGTTCGATTCTGGTAGCCATCAAGAGTGCACGCACATTCTGAACTGCAATGCCTGCTCCAGCAGGAGCCCCGGCTCTGCCGATGGTAATTGGCTACAGCAGGGACTTATGGATGTCCCTGGTCATAAGGTACAGGTGATACGGATCTAGCGGCGACGGTGAAAATCCAACGTGATTCGCGCTAAAGTTCAACAAGCTCACGTGGTGAGCCTGTTGGAGCGGAAGATGATCTCCTGACCGGCATGGATACAGGAGGCGAAGATGGGCATGAACATGGTGCAATTTCAGAAGGGGTGTCGTTGGCTGAGTTCATCAAACGATATGGGAGCGAAGAGGCGTGCGAGCGGGCACTGTTTGCGTCGCGCTGGCCGCAAGGCTGGCGCTGTCCGAAATGTGATTGCGAACAGAGTTGCACCTTCTACCGGGATGGGCGCAAGTATTGGAAGTGCTATCGCTGTGCCCACCAGACCACACTGGTGTCGGGCACGCTGTTCGCTGCCACCAAGCTGGCGCTGTCGCAATGGTTCCTCGCTTTGTATGTGCTGACCCAGACCAAGAACAGCGTGTCGAACCTGGAGTTGATGCGTCACCTGGGCGTGTGTTACCGCACGGCCTGGCGGGTCAAGCACAAGATCATGCAGGCGATGGCCGATCGCGAAAGCACGCGGCAACTCGCTGGCCGGGTAGAGGTAGACGACGCGTACCTTGGCGGCGAGAAGCCGGGTGGCAAGGCGGGCCGCGGTTCGGAGAACAAGGTGCCGTTTGTGGCGGCCGTGCAGACGACGCCAGAGGGTCATCCGCAACTGATGCGTCTGGATCCGGTCAGCGGATTCACCAAGGAGGCGATCGGTGCCTGGTCGAAGATCGCTCTGATGGAGTCGACCCTCGTCGTTTCCGATGGCCTGAACTGCTTTCCGGCGGTGACCGAATCGGGGGCGACTCATCAGCCGCATCGCGTGGGATCGGGACGACAATCGGTCGAGCATGCCGAATTCCGCTGGATCAATATCCTGCTGGGCAATCTGAAGACCTCGATCTCCGGCACCTACCATGCGTTCAAGTTCCGAAAGTACGCGCATCGTTATCTCGCCGAGGTGCAGTATCGATTCAACCGTCGCTTCCGACTCAAGGACATGTTGGCGCGACTCCTGAGGGCTGCCGTACTGGCTCGGCCGCGAAGCGAATCAACCCTGCGCCTCGCCACCGTGCGGACTTGTTGAACATTGGCGCGAATCACGAAATCCAAAGTGCTGATAGAACGCTACGGCCTGGTCATCCTTGGCATGGACGACCAACGCTCGAGCGGCAATGATCGATTGCGCTTGCAAAAAACGCTTGAGTGCATCCTTGACCAATCCGGCCTCGACGCCATTACCCTGCTCTGTCTGGTC
>CAISUK010000239.1 GCA_903888645.1 uncultured Pseudomonadota bacterium
AGAACGCCTCGCCCGACAGAGTGGCGGCGGTCGGCATGCCCCTGATCCGCCTGCGCGGCGTCACCAAGCTGTATGGCAGCGGCCAGGCGGAACTGCTGGCGTTGAAGTGCATCGACCTCGACATCCAGGCCGGCGAGTTCATGGCCATCATGGGGCCCAGCGGTTCGGGCAAATCCACGGCCATGAACATCCTGGGTTGCCTGGACACCCCCAGCGCCGGCCAGTACCTGTTCAAGGGCGCGCATGTCGAGGCGCTGTCGCGCGACCAGCGCGCGCGGCTGCGGCGGCGCTACCTCGGCTTCGTGTTCCAGGGTTTCAACCTGCTGGCGCGGACCTCGGCGCTGGAGAACGTCGAGCTGCCGCTGCTGTACCGCGGCGATCCGGCCGGCGTGCGCCGCTCGGCTGCGGAGAAGGCGCTGGAATCGGTCGGTCTGGCCGGCTGGGAACACCACACGCCGGCCGAGTTGTCGGGCGGCCAGCAGCAGCGGGTGGCGATCGCCCGGGCGATCGTCACCGAGCCGGCGGTGGTGCTGGCCGACGAGCCGACCGGCAACCTCGACACCCAGCGCAGCCACGAAATCATGGCGCTGCTGGTGGCCTTGAACCGCGACCACGGCATTACCGTGCTGATGGTGACGCACGAGCCGGACATGGCGGCCTATGCACGACGCATGGTGACCTTCGTCGATGGTCGCATCGCGAGTGACGCGATCAATCCGAATCCGGTCACCGCCGCGCCGGCAGACATGGCGGCTGCCGAAAGCATCTGATGCTGTTCTCGGTCTTCATGCTGGCGCTGCGTTCAGTGCTGCGCAACGCGCTGCGTTCCTTCCTGACCATCCTTGGCATCGTCATCGGCGTCAGTGCGGTCATCACCATGGTGACGCTGGGCAACGGCGCCACCCAGGCGATCGAAATGCAGATCACCAGCCTCGGCACCAACCTGCTGTTGGTGAACCCCGGTCAGCGTGGTCCCGGTGGCGGTGGCGGCGGTGGCGGTGCCGGCGTGCCGCACTTCACCGAAGCCGATGCCGCGGCAATCCAATCGCAGATCGGCGGCATTGCCGCCGTCGCCCCGCAAGGCCGCGCTGCAGTAACGGTGGTGGCCAATGGCCGCAACTGGGTCACCAGCGTCACCGGCAGCACCAACGAGTGGTTCGAAACCGGCAACTGGAAGCTCGCCAGCGGCCGCATCTTCGAGGACGACGAGCAGCGCGCCGGTGCAGCAGTCTGCCTGATCGGCGAGACCGTGCGCCGCGAGATCTTCGGCGGCACGGCAGGCCAGAGCGGACTCGGCCAGCTGCTGCGCGTCAAGCAGTTCTCCTGCGATGTCATCGGGATTCTTGCCGCCAAGGGCCAAAGCGGCATGGGCGACCAGGACGATACCGTCGTCGTGCCGCTGCACACCCTGCAGCGCCGCGTCACCGGCAGCCGCCGGGTCGATTCGCTGGCGGTGTCGATGCAAGACGGCGCCGACAGCGTGCCGCTCAAGGCCAGCCTGCGCCAACTGATGCGCGAGCGGCGCAAGCTGGCCGAAGCCGACGATGACAACTTCAACATCTTCGACACCCAGCAACTGGCCGAAACGCTGGCCAGCACCATGGGCGTACTGACCAGCCTGCTCGGCGCCGTGGCCGCGGTCAGCCTGCTGGTCGGCGGCATCGGCATCATGAACATCATGCT
>CAISUK010000240.1 GCA_903888645.1 uncultured Pseudomonadota bacterium
ACATCAGTTCTTGCCGCATACGTAAACGCCGGCCAGCACCACCGCTGTATGTTCAGCGCAATGGATATGGGGGTAGCAGATGCTTTCAATAAAGGCATTTCCCTGGCACGTGGCAGTTACCTTTATTTCATTTGCGCGGGAGACAAACTTCGCGCGGCAGTGCTTCGCAAACTCGCACCACACTTAGACGGGGAAACGGACTTGGTTTATGGCGACATCCATCTGCTCGCCTGCGGTCGCGACGCTCACTATGACAATGTAACTCCGCTCTACATGGCAAGTCGCAGCGTTTGCCACCAAGCCATGTTCTACCACAGGTCGATCTTCAACCGCTTTGGTGGTTACAACCCCCGGTATAAGTCATTTTCCGATTACGAATTGAATCTTCGCTGCCTCTTTGCCCCCCGGATCAGAGCACAGCATATAGACCTGATCGTAGCCGACTACCTAGGCAATGGTCCAAGCGACTTTGGGGATTTGTCGTTTGAGGCCGATCGCGAAGAATTGATCACTCGGCACCTTGGGTCCGATACTCTGGAGGCGTATCGTCGGACGATTGAGGGAAATAATGTGGTCCTGGCAAGGTTGGAAGAACTTGCCATAATTCACCGGGCGAAGTGGGCAATCTACGGGGCTGGTGCGCTCGGTAGGGAGATTGTACTCAACCGACGCATCGGAAAAATCCTTCTTGAAAAACTCGTTGGTTTCCTCGATACTGACGCCCAGCGTCAGGGCTCATTGTTTCTCGGATACCCCGTAATGCAACCAACCGAGTATCTTCTCACGCATAGTATTGATCTTGTACTCGTCGCCATTGGTTCTGAGGCGGGGCGTGAGGCAGCAAAGCTTACCTTGGCAACGACTGGGTTTAATCTCTCGCATACAATTGATTGGCGATAATAATGTTCGGTACTCCTATGCTTAGATCAAATCGCAGCAGAATTTTATTCATTCAGCCATGGAATTATCATGACGAAGACGTTTGCGACTACAACGCAGAA
The DNA here is from genome assembly GCA_903888645.1 of uncultured Pseudomonadota bacterium. Taxonomy (GTDB): domain Bacteria; phylum Pseudomonadota; class Gammaproteobacteria; order Burkholderiales; family Rhodocyclaceae; genus CAISUK01. The sequence goes on from CAISUK010000240.1 coordinate 1,002, forward strand.
CACGCTTGGCGCAATGCTCCTTACAACATTGTGTTGCTCGCCACGATCTGTAACAAGGCCGGACATGAAGCGAGAATTCTCGATCTGCAAAGAAACTTGGTTGTGCGGCTTGGTCAAGTAAACAAATGCCTTGTCGACATAGACGAAGCCATTGAGAATTTTCACCCAGATATCGTCGCCGTCAGTTTTTTTTCTATCCACTATTTTGAAGCGAAGCAAGTTGTGGAGCGTGTCCGACAGGCAAGCGAGCGTTTGCGCATATCCCCTATTCTCATCGCTGGCGGCATCCACGCCACTGTTTCACCGGAGACATGTGTAAACGAACTGGGCTTTGACTACGCTTTTGTCGGCGAAGCCGATATGGCGATTATCGACATTGTGGAAGGTAAGAGTCCATTAACCATTCAGGGGATGTTGTCTCGCAGCAGCCTGGCGCTCTGCAGGGGTACCAAGGGAGAGCAGATTCGTGAATTGGATACCCTGCCTTTCCCCGATTGGTCGCTGATTGACCACAAATTCTACTCACAACCTTCCTATGCTCGATTGGTGTTTGCCAAAACCGGCAGTCTCGACATGATCATGGGGCGTGGCTGTGTATATGAGTGTTCTTTCTGCGCCTATAACGCACTTTCTGCTGTTCGCTTCTACTCGGCTGAATATCTAGTAGACCAGATGGAGTACGTTCACCGAACTTACGGTGTGAATGGAATTTATTTCACTGACAGCACAGTCGGTAATAATCGCAAGGTCCTACGTCTGATGTGCGAGATTATTCTCCGCCGTGGACTCGAGAAGAAACTGATCTGGCTGGCCAATATTCGCCCGAACCAAATTAATGAGGAACAGCTAAAGCTGATGTGGAGGGCGGGCTGTCGGTTCCTGCTCTATGGATTCGAATCAAACAGCCAGCGCATTCTCGACATAATGAAGAAAAAGTGTTCGGTGGAAGCAAACGAGCGCTGTGCAGAACTGCATACCAAATTAATGTTTCCTTATTGTGCAAGCATGCTCTTAGGCTATCCGGGAGAGACCGAGATCGATCTAAATCTCAGTATGGATTTTCTGCGAAAGCATAAGCCACCGAGTATCGGTATTAACTGGTACGTACCGCTACCCGGATCACCAGACTACGACAAACTGCGGAGCGAAGGAGTCATCAACACTGACGACCCGGAAGAATGGCGCCGCATTGGCGAAGTTAACAATGCGCGTTGTTATGCAGATATCGCCGCGCCCCGCTTCCGCCAGATGTTCGATGATGCTTGCCGACTTGCCTATTCGGATATTCCCAACCAAGTCGGCGAACACTGGCGATCAGCAGTTTCACAAATGCTGCCATGACTCGTACAACCAACATTATTCACAGTACTATACCCGCCCCTGACGGCTTCTCGGAATTCCTGCATGTCCTCGTGGAGAAATGGCGAGAAGTACCGGCTAGCGCACTTAATCGAATGTTCTCGGCAGATCTGCTCGCTCTCCCAGATAATGAATTTCTCGGGATCTGGCAGTGCCTCTTCGAGAACAATTGTAGCAGTGACGGCTATTCGATCCGCGGCTGGTACCACGACCTTTACGCCGACCTAGCCAATCGTAACGGTCGCTGGATCGAGATCGGCTCTGGTCTGGGCTACGATGGAACCTTTTTCGCACAGCAAGGCGCGAGCGTGACTTTCCTGGACATCGTCGCCGACAACCTAAGGGTAGTTGAAAGAGTCTGCAGGCTAAAGGGGATCGACAATGTAAGTTTTGTTCACCTTGACCGCTTCGAAACGATCGACGCTCTCCCTACCTACGATTGCCTTCTTGCCGTAGGTTCGCTTATCCATGCGCCGTTCAAGATGATGTCTGCGGAGCGCCGCTCCTTAGGCGATCACCTAGTGCCTGGCGGACGTTGGCTTGAACTTTGCTATCCGAGGGAACGCTGGGAACGAGAGGGCGGACTACCGTTTGATGAATGGGGAAGAAAGACCGACGGTGAGCGCACGCCATGGGTCGAGTGGTATGACATAGACAAGCTCAAGCTTTCACTTTACCCTCACCGTTTTGATACCATCCTATCTCATAACTTCCACGATAACGATTTTAATTGGTTTGACTTAGTCAAGCGCCGATGAGCAATATATCAACTGCCCGCAAGACTGCATCGTCCATTGCTGTCGCGGAACTCAGTGCACTTTTCCCGTCCTGCCAGTTACCGACTCCTATTCCTTCCCAAACGGATATTCACGAATTGAAGATGGAGCGGGATGATGCTCCGATCTTACGTTACCTTTTTGCGGCGCACCGCCCGCTTCGGCATCTGGAATTCGGTACTTGGCAAGGATTTGGCGCTTGCCTGTGCCTTGAATCGTGCGACGCCACTGTCTGGACCATCAATCTTTCGGACGGGGAGTCGCGGCAAGACGGCTCATGGGCATATGGGGAGCGCATTTTTCCGGGCAATACGGTGCCTCCGGGAGCCGTAACCGAGAACTTCGGCACTGATGCGCTTGGACCGAGGGATTGGCTTCGCACGGATGCTGGTGGATCAATTGGGCACCTCTACCGTGAAAAGGGGTTAGGGCATCGCGTGTGTCAAGTTTATTGCGACAGCCGACAGTGGGACCATGATGTTTATCCGCGAAATTTCTTTGATAGTGCTCTGATTGACGGTGGCCACTCTCCCGAGGTCGTGTCGAGCGATACAAGAAAGGCGATGCATCTATTGCGCCCAGGTGGCATGATCCTCTGGCACGATTTTTACCCGGCGACCTTAACGGACATCCCCTGCGAATCTGTGCAGGGGGTTAGGCAGGCCCTAGCCGGCCTTATCACCGAACTATCGAATGAACTTCAGTTAATGGTCTGGATCGAGCAAAGTTGGCTGATGCTTGGAGTGAAACGCTAGCGACCATGCCCACCAAGAAGATGAAGAAACCTGCTAAGTGCAGATTGGCCTACAGTAACCGTCCTGATTGCATTACTTTTGGTCTCAAGCAGTCCGCATGGTCACCATGGCAGTGGGCTTCGAATTGGGTGCTACATACCGCCGCCCCTCACCGCGGTGAAAGAATCATTGACCTCGGCTGCAGAGACAATCCCTTTATCATCAATCACTGCCTTTCTCGCGGCATTGACTTACTATTGACCGACATACAACCACTTGCCAATCACGACCAAGCGTCGACTGGCATTAACTTTGCCCAAGTGGATCTCTGTCAACCTTTACCCTTTCCCGACGGCAGCTTCGACGTTGTCCTGAGTGAAAGCGCCATCGAACATCTGCCACCCGAGAATCAGCTTACATGTATTCGAGAAGCTTACAGAATCTTAGCGCCCAACGGGCGAATGAGCATAACATTGGGGTATGCCTTGGGGATAGAGCGAGACCTCGCTACTCAGGCAGCCCTAATTCACAACGATTTTTTCGCACTGCGACACTGCTCTCTTTATCGGGTTAGCGTGGACGGCATTCTCGACACTCTAGGCGCCGATCATCCGTCGGGCTGTTCGCTATTTCCTCGATTTCGCGGCTTCTCGGAAGCCAGACTGCTTGATCGTACCGACATTCTCCTTGATGATTATTCGGACATTTCTAGCGTTCCAGACGTCGCAAATCTGCGCAAAGTCAAGGTCGTGGAACTCGGTATTTCCGTTAGAAAAAATAGCGGCGAATAAATATTACCAGACTAAAGCCCGGATCCGCGTAGCATGACTCTCACGAACACTGACTCGTAGGTGATATCAGCTTCACATCCACTTCATGCGAACACTAATGAGATAATATCTTTCATCACTGCTGTCCGGTTAAATCGTGAATAGATTCAGTTGGTTGCACGGTACACCCTTTGGTGGAATGTACTCGCTGGCCGGAAAGGCTTGCTGCAAGGGCATTTTCTCGAAAAGGGTGACCGACAAAATCTGTAGCAAAGTGTAGAGCGAGGCGTCCAGTTGGAGCTTTTTCTTGATGATGGCGACGAGCACGTACACCGACACGGCGATCCAGATTTGCGTCTTGACCGCATTCTCTGACGTACCGAAGAAGCGCTTGATCCGAAGATGCTGCTTGATCCACTTGAAGAAGAGTTCCACCTGCCAGCGGTTCTTGTAAAGCGCGCAGATGGTCACGGCCGACAACGTCATCTGATTGGTGAGGAAGATGAGTGTCTTGCCGGTCTCGGGATCCTTGAAACGAACACGGCGCAGATGCGCGGGGTAGTCCTGCTGCGTGTAGAAGCCATCGAGCGCAATCGTCTGATCGCAAATGATGCCGGTCGAGCGATCGGTGTGCGCCGAATAGACGCGATGGAAGTTCATGTTCGACTTGCTCCGCGTCACGAAGAAAGCGCCGGCCAGGTGCAATGCGTGAAGCCTGCCGAAATCGACGTAGCCGCGATCCATGACGTAGATGGCACCTGGCTCCGGGACCAGCAGATCGAGCGCATGGACGTCGTGCAGCTTGCCGTCGGAGACGTGGATAAAGCTGGGAATGCTGCCCTTCAGGTCGAGCAGAGTATGCATCTTCACTGCTGCCTTGGTGGTACGAAAGTGCGCCCAGGGAAACACCGACAGACACAGGTCGATGGTCGTGGAGTCGAGCGCATAGACCGTGTTCGACAAGTCCAAGCCCAAGTCTTCGCTGGCATACAGTGCTCTGGCCTGAGCAATCAGGCGTTGCGCGAAGTCGGCATGGATACGCCAGTCGCGCGACTCGTTGGCATCGGCCAGTGTCGAACGTCGAATCGGTTCGCGAAAGCCCATGTGGTAAAGCTTGGCGTCCTGTGCCGACAGGCACACTTCGATGTCGCGCAGGCTCTCCCGGTAGGTCAGTTGGGCAAAGGCCATCACTCGAAACTGCTCTGCGCAAGTCAGCGAGCGAACGTTCTTGTCGCCGCCGTAACGTGCGACGTAGCGGGCAAAGGTCGTCCATGGCAAGAAATCCATGAGTTGGGCGAACAGCGTCTTGCCGGTGTTCATGGCGGCCTCCGGGCAAAATCCCGCAAGACTGCCAGAATGGCCAATCGCCATTCAAATCGACACCACACCTCATCGCTCGGAATCCCGCTTCAATCATGGCTTTCAGCGACTCAACCTCTCATTTAACCGGACAGTAGTGCACCGCTTTATCAACGCCGCGTCGCCTGAGACTCTTGCCGAATGACTTCCGCGAATTCGATCAGCCGTGACAGTTCAACCGTCGACATTGCCGCCAAGACTGCCGCCGCAACTGCCCTCCTGCGCGACATCGCCCGCGATTTCTCGCCTGCCGTATTCGCCAACAGCTTTGGCGCCGAAGACATGGTGTTGACCGACCTGATCGTCCGTGAAGGCATCGGCATAGGCATTTTTTCCCTCGACACCGGTCGCCTGCCGAGCGAGACGTATGAACTCATGGCGCAAGCAGAAGCACATTACAAGATCCGTTTCGAGGTCTACTACCCGCGCCACGATCTGGTCGAAGCCTACGTGCGCGGTAACGGCATCAACGCTTTCTACGAATCAATCGAGTTGCGCAAGGCATGCTGCCAGGTGCGCAAGGTCGAACCTTTGCAGCGCGCGCTGGCCAGCAAGAAAGCTTGGATCACCGGCCTCCGGGCGCAGCAATCGGCGACGCGCGACAGCCTGCCGTTGCGCCAGTTCGACACGGGCAACGGCCTCGAAAAGTTCAGTCCGCTGGCCGACTGGACGGAGCGCGAGGTGTGGGAATATATTCGCGCCAACAAGGTACCGTACAACAAGCTCCATGACCGCCACTTTCCAAGCATCGGCTGTGCCCCCTGTACGCGAGCCATTGCCGTCGGCGAAGATATTCGCGCCGGCCGCTGGTGGTGGGAAGATCCCGATTCCAAGGAATGCGGGCTGCATGTCCGTCGATGAAGGTAAAATCCTCGCACCGCAGAGGACGCAGAGAGCGCAGAGAAAAACCAGGCAGTTACGGGCACCAGTGATTTTCTCTGCGCTCTCTGCGCTCTCTGCGTCCTCTGCGGTAAATCTTTTCCTGGATCAATTATGTCGCAGTCGCTAACCCAACAAACGCTTTCACACCTCGACTGGCTCGAGGCCGAGTCGATTCATATCCTTCGCGAGGTGGCCGGACAGTGTAGCAATCCGGTGCTGCTGTTCTCCGGCGGCAAGGATTCGATTTGCCTGCTGCGCCTGGCCGAGAAGGCCTTTCGCCCGGGCAAGTTTCCCTTCCCGCTGCTGCACATCGACACCGGCCACAACTACCGTGAGGTCATCGACTTTCGCGACAAGCGCGCCGCCGAAATCGGCGAGCGGCTGATCGTGCGCTCGGTGGAAGATTCGATGCGGCGCGGCACCGTGGTGCTGAAATCGCCGACCGAATCGCGCAACAAGCATCAGTCGGTGACCTTGCTCGAAGCCATCGCCGAATTCGAGTTCGACGCCTGCATCGGCGGCGCACGCCGCGACGAAGAGAAGGCGCGCGCCAAGGAACGGATCTTCTCGTTCCGCGATGAGTTCGGCCAGTGGGATCCGAAGAATCAGCGTCCTGAACTCTGGGACCTCTACAACGCGCGCAGCCACAAAGGCGAGAACATGCGCGTCTTTCCGATTTCCAACTGGACTGAGTTCGACGTCTGGCAATACATTGGCCGCGAACAACTCGAACTGCCGTCAATCTACTTCGCCCACACGCGGCCGCTGGTGCGGCGCGGCGGCTCGTTGGTGCCGGTCACAGAAGTCACCCCGGCGAAACCCGGCGAAACCATCGAGGACGTCATGGTGCGCTTCCGTACCGTCGGCGACATTACCTGCACCGCACCGGTCGAGTCCGATGCCGACAGCATCGACAGGATCATCGCGGAGACTGCTACGACGACCATTACCGAGCGCGGCGCCACCAGACTCGACGACCAGACCTCGGAAGCAGCGATGGAGCAGCGCAAGAAAGAGGGTTACTTCTAAATGTCCGCGATGGAACCATTACCGCGTTTCGACCAGCCCGTCGACAACGGCCTGCTGCGTTTTCTGACTTGC
>CAISUK010000241.1 GCA_903888645.1 uncultured Pseudomonadota bacterium
CGAAACGCGCGTTCATGCCGGCCCTTTCAGCACCCGCGGCGAAGCCGATGCGGCGCGTAAAAAGCTCGTCGAACTCCAGATGCAGCCTGGCCCGATCATCTCTGCCAAGAAATAAAGGAAATCATGAAAATCGAAAGCCCACGCTTTGGCAGCCTCGATATCGAGCCATCACGCATTCTGGAATTTCCCCAAGGTCTGGCCGGTTTTGAGGGCTGCACACGTTTCGCCTTGTTTCATCGTGAAGGCAGCGAGCCGCAATATTTCATCTTGCAGTCGCTGGAAGATGCCGAATTGGCCTTCCTCGTCACCGACCCGGCGCGCTTTGGTTTCGATTACGAAATCGCCCTGTCCGACGAGGAAACGGCGCTGCTGCAATTAGCCTCCCCGGACGAAGCGACGGTGGTGGTGATGCTGTTACGGGAACCCGCCGTCGATGGCAGCCACGGCCCGGTCCAAGCCAATCTCAAGGCACCGCTGATCGTCAATATCAACGCCCGCCGCGGCCTGCAACACGTTTTTTCCAAGCTCGACTACAAAGTCACGCTGAGTTCGGGCAGCTGAGAAATCCATTCAATTCACGAGGATCGGTCATGACTCGCCAGATCATTTCGACACCGGCCGCACCCGCTGCGATCGGCACTTATTCCCAGGCCGTTCGGGTCGGCCACACTGTTTATCTGTCCGGCCAGATCGGCCTCGATCCGACAACGATGCAACTGGTCGACGGCATCGAAGCGCAAATCATCCGCGTTTTCGAAAACCTTCAGGCAGTAGCAGGCGCCGCCGGCGGCACGCTCAATGACGCTGTCAAAGTGAATATCTTCCTCACCGACCTGGGCAACTTCGCCAAGGTCAATGAAACCATGGCGCGCTACTTCGTCCAGCCCTACCCGGCCCGCGCCGCGGTCGGCGTCAAGGAGCTGCCGCGCGGCGCTCTGGTCGAAGCCGACGCCATCCTCGTGGTCGGGTGACTGCCGCCGCCAAACCCAAGAAGGCGGCGGCCAGCACCCTGGCGTCTCGGCTGGCGAAACTCGGCCTGCGCAGCGACGCCGATCTGGTCTTGCACCTGCCGCTGCGCTATGAGGACGAGACCGCGATCACCGCGATCGCTGCCGCTGTTCTTGGCGAAACGGCACAGTTCGAGGTTGAGGTGGTCAGCAGCGAGATTGCCTATCGACCGCGCCGGCAACTGCTGGTCCGCGCCCGCGATGACAGCGGCGTGCTCTTGCTGCGCTTTCTCAATTTCTATCCGAGCCAGCAGAAAGTGATGCAGCCTGGTGTGACGCTACGTATTTTCGGCGAAGTGCGCGGCGGCTTTTTCGGCGACGAGATCATCCATCCGCGCTTTCATGCAGCGGCCGAAAACGAGGCGCTGTCCGATCGAATGACGCCGGTCTATCCGACAACCGCCGGGCTGTCGCAGGCGGCGTTGCGCAAACTGATCGGTGCAGCGTTGGCGCGCGTCGATCTGACCGATACCTTGCCCGATGCCATGCGAATGCGTCATGGCCTGGAGAAATTCGCCGCCAGCTTGACGCTCCTGCACACGCCGCCGCCAGCGAGTTCCGCCGCAGAGCTCGACACTCTGCATCGTCCTGCCTGGCAGCGCATCTGTTTCGACGAGCTGCTGGCCCAGCAACTATCGCTGCGCCGCGCCTATGCCGCCCGGCGTAACCTGGGTGCGCCGATACTCGCAGCACGCGGTGATCTCACGTCGCGGCTACAAGCGCAACTACCCTTCCGCCTCACCGGCGCGCAGCAGCGCACCTGGGCCGAGATCGCCGCCGACCTTGCCCAACCGCAACCGATGCAGCGCCTGCTGCAAGGCGATGTCGGTAGCGGCAAGACCATCGTCGCCGCGCTGGCCATGATCCGCGCCGCCGAAAACGGCTGGCAGGCGGCGTTGATGGCACCCACCGAAATTCTCGCCGAGCAGCATTTCCGCAAGCTGCAAACTTGGCTGGGGTCCCTCGGCATCGAGGTCGCCTGGCTGTCCGGCAGTCTGAAGAAGAAAGAGAAGGTGGCGATGCTCGAAGCCATCGCCAGCGGCCGCGCCGCCTTCGTCGTCGGCACCCACGCGCTGATCGAGGACGCGGCGCAGTTTGCCGCTCTCGGACTGGCCATCGTCGATGAGCAACACCGTTTCGGTGTCCGGCAGCGCCTCGCCCTCAAGGACAAAGGCACGGGCGCGCCGCACCAGTTGATGATGTCGGCAACGCCGATTCCGCGCACCCTGGCGATGAGTTATTACGCCGATCTCGACGTTTCCACCCTCGACGAACTTCCGCCGGGCCGCACGCCGGTCGTCACCAAACTGGTCGCCCATGGTCGTCGCGACGAGGTCGTCGCCCGCGTCCGCGACGCCTGCCGCGCCGGCCGCCAAGCCTATTGGGTTTGTCCGCTGATCGAAGAGAGCGAAGCGCTCGATCTGCAGACGGCCATCGATACCTTTGAACGCCTGACAGCTGAGCTTGCAGAGCTACGCGTCGGTCTGGTCCACGGTCGACTCAAAGGCAGCGACAAGGCAGCGGTGATGGAAGCCTTCACGCGTAATGACATTCAGCTGCTGGTGGCCACCACCGTCATTGAGGTCGGCGTCGATGTGCCCAACGCCAGCCTGATGGTGATCGAGCACGCCGAGCGCTTCGGTCTCGCCCAGCTGCACCAGTTGCGTGGTCGGGTCGGCCGCGGCGCTGCCGAATCGGCCTGCGTGTTGCTCTACGCGGCGCCGCTGTCGCATACCGCGCGGCAACGACTGAAAGTCATCTACGAGAACACCGACGGCTTCGAAATTGCCCGACAGGATTTACAGCTGCGCGGCCCCGGCGAATTCATCGGCGCCCGCCAGAGCGGTGTGCCGCTGCTACGCTACGCCGATCTCGACGACCCCACCCTGATCGAGAAAGTTCGCGCCGCCGCCGAGGAACTGGAGCGCGATCATCCGCATAGAGCCGACGCACACCTGACGCGCTGGCTGGCGGGGCGGGCGGAGTTGCTGAAAGCCTGATGCCGGTTCGAGTTGCCGATACGAGATTCAAATCAGCATTTTCTCGATATCGAACAGACATTGGTACGACCGCGACGCCAATAAAATGACATTTTGACTGAGTCTGACAGTCAAACGGCGCAGGATGAGAATCCTGCGCCGTTTTTACGGCTGTTCCGCTCGTCAACAGCGGTCAGCTTTAAGTCTAAAGTCAGTCCGCTCAGGCTTGCGACTGGGCCGCCGCAAGCTCTCTCTTTTCGGCACCCGCCGGAAGTGCGCCTGGAACCTTGGCCGCCTCTGCCGCGCGAATCTCTGCGTCGGTCAACTGCCCGGTACCGCCACCACAAGCCATGGCGTTGGCGAGAATTTCCTCGCCCTTGAGGCGTTTCTTCTCGATCTTTGGACCGTGCATGGTGACCCAGCCGGCATCGGCTTCGACGATTGCTGCTGCGGTCGGACGCTCGAACTGGCGCGTCGCGTCGAAGGTGAAGTCCACCTTCTTCTTCGATTGCGGTCCCCAGTAACCGACTCGGCCGAGGTCATAAAATGTGCGTTCAAAACCGCTCTTCAGGAATGCCTTGAGGCAGCCCATCAGGTACTTGCGCCTGGTCTTGTCGCGCGTCCATGGATAGACGAAGAACGACTTGTACATGAAGAAGCGACGGTAGTTGTTCATTACCCGGTCCAGTAACTCGGAGCGGTCCATCGCGTCGGGCTTCATGATCGGGGTGACAAAGTTGTATTTCTCAAAGTCGAAAATCTCGACTTTGTCGCTCATCTCCTTGAAGAGCTGCGTGAACGGCCAAGGCGTGTACATCGACCAGTTTGCGAGGTCGGGTTTCCAATCCATCGCCATGCGATAGGTTTCTTCGAGGGTCTCGGCGGTCTCGTTTTCCAGGCCGACGATGAACTGGGCCTCGGTGACGATGCCGGCGTCGCGCAGCAGCTTGATCGCCTTCTTGTTCTGGGCGATGGTGGTTTCCTTGTTGAAGCGGTCGAGCTTCAACTGCGCCGCCGCCTCGGTACCCAGAGAAACGTGGATCAGGCCGGCCTTGCGGAACATCGGCAGCAATTTCTCATCGCGCAGGATGTCGGTGACGCGGGTGTTGATGCCCCACAGCACCGGCAGGTTGCGCTTGATCAGTTCCTCGCAGAACTGGACGAACTTCTTGCGGTGGATGGTGGGCTCCTCGTCGGCAAGGATGAAGAACCCGACCTGATGGTCGCGCACCAGCGACTCGATCTCATCGACGACCTTGATCGGGTCGCGAACGCGGTAATCGCGCCAGAATTTCCACTGGCTGCAGAAGCTGCAGGTGAACGGGCAGCCGCGAGCGAAATTGGGAATCGCCACGCGTACGTTCATCGGAATGTACATGTACTTGTGCCACTCGAGGATGCCCCAATCGGGAGCAATCTTGTCGAGATCGGCGATCGGCGGCTCGGCCGGCGTGGCCACCACCTTGCCATCGGCGAGGTAGGCAATGCCCTTCACCGAACCAGGGTCGGTCGCCCAGGTGCCATTGTCGATGGCGCGAACCAGATTGAGAAATACTTCTTCACCCTCGCCACGCACAATGGCGTCGATCCACGGCGCTTCGGCGAGTACCTGCGGATACATGAAGGTAGCATGGATGCCACCGAGCACCGTGACGGCGGCCGGATTGACGTCCTTGGCCACCTTCAGCAGCGACTGCGCCTTGTAGATCGACGGTGTGATGGCTGTGCAGCCGATGACATCCGGCTTGAGCTCGACAATCTTCGCCCGAACGTCATCCTCGCTCAGGTGGTTGGTCATCGCGTCAATGAAGTGCACGTCGTGATAACCGCCTGCCTTCAGGTAACCGGTCAAATAGGCGACCCACGCCGGTGGCCAGTTGCCTGCGATCTCGGCGCCGCCGGAATGATAGTTGGGGTGAAGAAAGAGAATACGCATTTTGTCACCTTCGTTTGCCATTGAAGCAAGCACCATAACGACATGGCGCAATGCTGAATTTGACCAAAATCAAGAAAGATCTTGATACCTAAACCAGTCTGAGCAGATTGAGACGCGCGATTTTACCCGAATCCGTGTCAGTTGAATCTGACTTGTTCGTCCTGTCCGGCACCAACGCTGCCGAAAAAACCTATCTCGGCAAGCCGCCCTATTGATGCGGTTGTTCGAGCGGCGGCTTTTTCTGTTGGCGATGTCCGGGTTCCTTCGGTGGCTCAGCAGCTTGAGCCGATCCCTTGACCGTGGTCGGCTCGACATGCGCCGTTGCGCCGCTGCGCGCCTTACCGTGGTCCCCGGCAGGCTTGCCGTCAGGTGCGTCGTCACGCTTAGCTCTAGGTAAGTCTGCCCGCGCAGGTTCAGCACTTTTTCGCTCTGCGGCAGCGCTTGCAGGCACGGCATTGCGCAACTTTTCTGCAGGTCGCTGCCATGTCGGTCGCGCTTCGGGCGGCGTTGTAGACTCGGCTTGAGGGGATGCCGCTGGCCCGGCCGAGCGCTTCGGCTCGCTGCCGGCTTCACGCGGCGCGGACCGCCTCACCTCTGTCGGCAAGAGTGCCGGCGTCGTTAGTTGGGGAGTTTCAGGCGCGTGACGACTTGCCATCCCAGAGCGGGCAGCGTCGGGGTTGGGAGCTTTCTCCAAGGTTATAACCGGAATGCGGCGGGACTCCTGGGTGTCCTGGGGCTTGGCGGCGCCGCGAACGTCAGCGGGAGGCGCCATTTGCGGCATCGTCACCATGGGGGCTGGCCTGTTGTTGCGCTCGTTGTTGCGTTCGCTGGGACGGTCATTGGGACGCTCCCCAGGCTGCGCTCGAAATGGCCTTTGTGGAACGGCCTCCAGCGGCGGCGCCTGATTGGCCGGCAGCGTCGACAGCCTGCGCACATCCAGATTCCTTACCGCTGCGTTGGCGACCGGACGGCCGAAGCGAAGCGTATCGGCGGCGACTGCGGTCACGGCGTTCGGCTGCCGGCGATTGACATAGTCGATCGGTGGGGCGTGGCCCGGCACGTTGACGACGATATTGTTGATGTTGGTGACATGGCTGACATTGATATTGCGGACGTACGTCGTGCTGCTGTGGTAAGCGGGAAAGTAGGCTTCGCGCGGACCGAGTGGCAGCCAGGCAACGCCCGGCGCACCGACCACGACTTGCAAGCTGTCCGATTGCCCGATCCAGGCCACCAAGGCCGGAGAATAGATGGGCTGCGCGGCATACGCGCCTGGCACCCAGGACCATTGAGCACCGAGATAGACCCACCGCCCATAGTGAAACGGTGCAAACCCCCAAGGCTGCTCATCGACCCATGTCCAACCCCATGGCGCGATCAGCGCCCACCGCCCATGGCGATAGGGCCCCCAGCCGATCGGCACCAGCCGCGGTGACCATACCGCGCCGTATTCGCTCGTTTCGCGCCAGTCACCATAGGCGTCGAGTTCCTCGTAGCCGGTCATTTCAGTAGAGACGTAGCGGGTTCCATGCCGTCGCTCCTCGCGCTGGTCGCGGGCCAGATTCCAGTCGAAGAACTCGTCGTGGCGCACCTCGGTCAGGCGCGAATCCAATGTCCCCGAATACCAGATTTCGGCGCTTTGGCCCTGTCCAACCGAGTAAGTCTGGCCAAAGCCGGAGAAGTGGAGTTGGCCGCGCGACGCGGTAGCGGTGGTCGTGTAGTCGGCGTAGTCGAAGCGATATCGCCCCGGCTCCATCCAGACAACGTGACCGTGGTCGGTGGTCAATTCGAATTCGCGGGCCATATCCCGGTTGGCCAGGCGCACGGCAATACTGCCGCGATGCAGCCAGACGCGCACCATCTGGTCGTCAAGCTGGACGAATTCCAGTTCGGTACCGCTGTCGAGACGCAGGATGGTTGAACCGATGCGAATCTCGGCGCGGGCGCCTGGGCCGCTCCAAAGTACGTCGTGACTGGTGATCGGCCAATTCAGCGAGGCTTGCTGCCATTCGTTGCTATCGCCATTGCGCAACGTCACGTCGCCGCTCATGAAAGCAATTCTGCCGACCCGCCCAGGCGGGTCAGTTTCTTCGTCGGCACGGCTGGCCGCACCCATCAATATGGCAAGTGCGAATACAGCGGCGTGCAGAAAAAAGCGGCTCGACGTAACCATCATTACCTCCCGGACAATAGGTGCTGGCGATTGCCAGTCGCCGGTAAAAGCCTTAACGCCCGCGCCAACATGCGGAGGACTGCCCGCGCTGGGATTGTTGCAACAACTTGTAAGGCTCGACTCTGCTAGAGTCTAGCCCGCATTGATTCCGCCGGAGTGCGCATGGGTCGCCCGCGTATCACAAAACGTCTGAGGGAAATTCCGCGCCGCGACTTTCTGGCGGTTGGTGTTCCATCGTTACTTCTCCTGCTGATAGGCTTCTGGTTGGCCGCGCAATTCATCCGCCCAGCGCCGCCCAGCCAGTTGATCATGAGCACTGGCGGCCCCAGTGGCGCTTACCAGGTCTTTGCCGCGCGCTACCGCGAAATTCTCGCCCGCTATCACGTCGACCTGGTGGAGAAGCCATCCGGCGGCGCGACCGACAATCTGGCGCGGCTGCGCGATGAAAACTTCGAAGTCGACGCCGGCTTCGTCCAAGGCGGGCTGGCACATCCCGGTGAAGACGAAACCTTGCTGTCGCTGGGCTCTCTTTACTACGAGCCTGTCTGGGTGTTTTACCGCTCGGCACTGAATCCAAAGGGAGAGCTCGACCGTATTTCTCAACTCATGGGACGACGGATCGCCATTGGCACCGCCGGGAGCGGCACACAGCGTCTGGCCATGGATCTGCTCACTGCCAATGGCGTCGCCGCGGAAAACTCGAAGCTGCTCGAGCTGGGTAGTCTGGAGTCGGTCGAGGCGCTGCAAAAAGGATCGATCGATGCCGTCTTCGTGGTCGGCCCGACCCAATCGGCAGCCGTCTGGTTGCTACTCTATGCCGAAAGTGTGCGCTTGATGAGCCACGCCCAGGCCGACGCTTACACGCGCCGCTTTCCCCATCTGAGCAAGCTGACGCTACCCCAGGGGGCCGTCGACCTGATACGTGACATCCCGCCGCACGACATCACCCTGGTATCGCCGATGGCTACGCTGGTGGTGCGCGAAGACACCCATCCGGCCTTGATCGACCTGCTCATGCTGGCGGCAACCGAAGTGCATGGCGGTCCTGGCATATTTCAGCGGCCCGGCGAGTTTCCCAATCCGGCGCAAGTCGATTTCCCCCTGTCGAAGGAAGCTGAGCGCTACTACAAATCCGGCAAGCCCTTCCTGCAGCGCTACCTGCCATTCTGGGCGGCGACGCTGGTCGACCGCATGGTCGTGTTGCTGATTCCGCTGCTGGCCATTTTGCTGCCCATCCTGAAGTTCGCACCGACCATTTACAGCTGGCGGGTGCGTTCGCGCATCTATCGACGCTACGGCGAGCTGAAGTTCCTCGAGGCCGAAGTCGAAGAAAATCCGGGCCAGCACAAGCGCAGCGAATGGATGGAGAAAATCGACGCCGTCGAGGCCGACATAAATCGGATCACAACCCCGTTGGCGTTCGCCGATATGCTATATACGTTGCGCAGCCACATCGGGCTGGTGCGCGAAACGGTCATGCGGCGAACACCGCCGGAAGGCTGAATTCAGTACACATTCACGCCTATCCGGAATTTGTGATTGATATGCATCGCATTTTGTGCAACGCATCACGAGCAAGGCTCCGTCCCGCTTGAAAGGAAGGACTCGTCGGCAGCTTTCGACCCTTTGCGGCCTCATGACGTTGGGAAGCTCAGCAGCAGCTAACCGATCCGTAACCCGTCTCTCGCAATTGTTGTCCAGAGGTCTGGACTTCGGCCATTGCTGCCTGTTGGCCCATGGCACTCAGCAGACCGCATCGACTGCATCGTTTGACGTTGGCAGTAGAGGCAACACGTCGTTCCCACCAACACTCAACACCAGTGGCGGCGACGTCCGAAGGTATCCGCCGCAACATGTCCGTCTGAACGCCCGACCGCATACACTCCCTCCGTCAAGCCGTTGGCAGCAAGCCCTGCCTGATGCGCTTTGAGAGGCAAATGGACTGGCAAGCCATGATAGGCCCCCGATTGTAGGATCGCATCTACCAGCAGGTGATAGGCCAGCCCTGCGCCGGTACCGATGGTGAGACTCTCAGTCAAGGGACGGCCGATCTTCGCCAGCCCGTCCCACAACGGGTCGTGGTCAAACGGCAAGCGACAGCGCACTTCCGCCGCCAGTTCGGCAAGAGCCAGAAGCAAACCCTCCACAGCGACTCCGGCGATAATCGTATGCGTCAGTGGCGAGCGATGCGCACCAATGCCTGCGAGAAGGTCCAGATCGGGAATACCGCCGTTGCCGTCCAACCCTCCGGATCCGACGCCAAACCCCAACAGCGCGCCCAGAACCGCCGGCGCGTTGGCTTTCGGATTTCGCGACAGAGCGCGTGCGGCGCCTGCCGCCACACGGGCGCATTCGCGCCCCGTCTCCAGCGAGGTGTCAATCGCCGCCGCAACTCGGTTGCCAATGTGCGCGGAAAGGCGCCGCTGACTGGACGCCGCGGCCAACCCCGACAGTTCGCCCACGCCCGCGCGAGCCAGCAGTGTCGCCAGTTTCACCAATCCGCCGACCCGACGGCCTGTGAGAATAAGCAATCGTCCGCTGGCGCGTCGGCCCCATCCTTTCAACGCGTCGCGTTCCAAGCGAGAGAGAGCGAACGCCAGTTCGTCGTAAAGACGGAGACCGCGCCGATGCGCGGCGATTTTGTGGTTCAATGTTCTCATTGCGTTGAAGTCAAACTTGGCAATAGAAACAGTCTTCGTCGATTTCCCGCCCTTCCTCATCAGCGCGGGATTGAATCCGACGGAGAAATTGACGGAACGCATGATCCTCCGCGGTCGCGTCGTCCAAACTGCGTAACAACCCGTAGGCGGCGCGGACGATACGTTGATCGACATCCGCATTCTCGGGGCCTTTGATCTCGTCCAACGTCCAATGATCATGTGCGACGACGTAGGACACGGTGAGCGTTGCCAAACGTTCGCCGCTTTTTATGTGGCGTACCGAGTACGCGCGTAAGGACGACCCGAAGCATCTGCGGACGTAGTTGCCTATGCAGTGTCTCATCGCGCGCCCTTCCTCTTGAAGGGCGCCGGCGGTGGACAATGAGACAAAGCGCAGACCTTCATATTCGACTGCCCGAACCGGCGCCGGCCATTCTGCGGGAGGAGCTGAAGGGGTTCGGTCCCGAACAGCCGCAACAGGCGGTATCGCTCTCAACCACTCAAGATAACGGCGCTCAAGCGCGGACCATCCGGCCTTAAGCCGGTTGGCGTCAGGATCGACATATTGCCCCGTTGAGAAAAACCACCTGGACAACGGCGCCACGTCCGCTTCCACGAAAGTCGCAACGGGAACTCCGGCATACTCGGCGGCCACGCACGCCTTCCACGCCGAACGAAAAAAGCCCGGCGGCACCAGAGCCAGCCGATCTTTGGGAATCCCCCATCCGGACATGGACGAAATCAGCGCAGGGGGAGGCAGCACGTCCGTCTCACAGCTTTGCAGGAGGCGCAAGAACGCCAACGCGTTTTGCCCGCTTGAATAGAGCCAGTCGGCCGCGACCCAGGGACGCCCCAGCCGTTCGAAAAGCGCGTCCCCGTAGTCCAAATACAAGCGCCAACCCCGAGAATTGACTCCCCGGCAAATCAACGTGCTCTTGAGCGCGCCTAGATCCGCGGCGCCGTCCCGGTTCATCGTGACGTGTTGTTCGAACCATGCCCGCAGCAGGGTATGGCGGATTTCGTATGGCATGAGGAAAGAACTGATTGCCGCCTACCTTCGGAACATCATCGGCAGAAACAAACCTGCAAGGAGAGCGGCGACCATGGCGGCGAAACCGCCTGCCAAGGTCCCTCCGTGAAGACTGAACACCAAAGAGAAAACTCCGATGTCGATCGCCAGACTCAGCCAGCGCCCGGATGTCAGCTTCCACCACATGACGGCCAGACCGATAAACATGATCACGCCGTAAACCAGCGGTCCGAAATCCAGATGTGCAAGGCCGATGTTCATCACTATGCTCCTTGGGCTGTCGATGGCCACACTTTATGCGGCGCCCCCGGGAGCGTCGATGGAGACTTGGGGGAGAACAACCTCCCGCGGCGCCCTGTTGGGGTTATGCTTCCGGTCTGCGTCAACGATTGTGCGATGTGAATGGCGACAAAGTACCTTATTCGGCTTCTCGAGCGGCTCCCGCTTCACGCGGAGGAGGACGATTTGCGGGAGGTCGTCTCAACCGCGGAGTTGCTCGGTCACATGGCGCTGGATGGTCACGGCCGAACGGAAGCGCAGGCCGTGTTGGCGACGGTTCGGCGCATTTTCGACGCTCTGCGCCTGCTCGACCTCCGACCGGCCATGCGCGACAAATGGGCGTTCGTCTCCTTTCCCGCGTCGCTCACGGGACATTCGCTGCTGAGCACGCTCGCGTCGGACGATCAAGCGCTTTGCCCCGAAGACTACTGGCGCGATGCCGGCGACACCTCCCCCGATCGCGTGGAGGAGCAACGACAATTGTTGCGCGCCCTGGAATCCGGACGGGTTCGGTTTAGTCCTGAGGCTAATGCGCGGCCGATACGTTTCGTCTATGTCGCATGGGGCCTTGTCCGCTTCGGGCGACATTTTCTGCTGGTCCACCGCGAGGACAAGACCCGGGAGGAGACGGCGAATTACGTTCTCCCCGGCGGTCGATTGCGGATTGACGACCTGCCGACGGAGATGCAAACGGCTGAAACTCTTCGGTTGATTCATCGCGCCGGCTCGTCGGCGGCGCTTGGCGCGTTGACCATGACGCTGGAACGAGAACTGGGAGAGGAACTCGGCATCCTGCCCGGCGAACACTATGTCGCGAACAAACGCTTTGTCATCGGCCCCTATCGCAAGGTGGAAGGCGCCCGAAACCGTCACGCCCACACTGAATATCAGTTCGTCCTCCACGACATCCGTCTGACAACCGCAGGTGAGGCCCGGGTGCTTGAGCGCGCAAACGGAGAGCCCGACAGATTGGCATGGTTCTCCGTGGAAGAGATCTCCGCGCCCGCAGGTCGCATGGACGGCAAACAAGCCTTCGTCGACGCGCTAAGGGAGCAGTTGGGCGACGGCCTGAAAGCCTTTCTGGATGACACACCGGATTCCGGCGGCACCCCCTACGTTCTGAGCGGTGATGCGCGTGCCGTCGACTTGCCGACCTCTCACGATCAACCCTTCCGCGTCGGACGGACGGGCGACGAAAAGGATGTCCCGATACCATTGTCGGGCGACGAATGGGCCTTGCTGTGGACCGCCATGGCCCATGCGAAAGGGTTGAGCCTCACCGCTTCGGACGGGCATCTTATTTTCCTCGGCGGGGGGTGGATCAAGCTGCGCTCCTCGACTGTCGGACAGGTGACGGAAAGCCTCATCAGAAAATTGTACGAAGCCGACCTGCCGCTGATCAGGCGCGCGGGCGACTTCTTACGCTCGGCCTGCGCCCCCGAGTTCATCTACTTCGCCGAAAACTCTTTCCGATACCGATTGGTTGAAGCAGGTCCGGGAGGAGACTTGGAGGTGACACTTGTCACGAATCCCGCGCCATGGGCAGCGCTTGCCTCGACAAAGCTTCGCATCTCGCTCAATCGCAACATGACGCGGGCTCTTCTCGCGATTGCGGAGGACAAGGATCCCGTCGCATACAGCGAAGAAGCCATGAAGAAGGGGATCAAGGAGATGCTTGACGGCAAGACGCGCCGTTTCGGTCTGCGGAAGTTTGTCCGCATGGCCAAGAACTGCTATCGAATCACCGTGCCGCAGGCGTGATGGCCGGATATCTCCCCCATGTCTCCCTTTCCCCGTGATCAAGGCGGCCCTACCATGACATCATCAACCAAGCGGGAGGAAACGAGATGGACGAGTATGACGCATATCAGGCCGATGTCATGCGCGAAATTTTCGAAGAGGTCAACGAATACGCGGAGAACTTGCAACGTTCGGACGAAGACGGGTGGTTCTATCCGGACGACGGAGGGGAGAGTGATTGATGCAGGAACCTAAGACGGGCGACTTAACGGCGACAGACCGTTTGGTTGACGAATTCTTTGACCACATTCTGGTCCGCGATTCCGGGGGGACCGTGGTCGGGTCGCTTGTTTCCAAGACCGAGCTCGACTGGGTCATGCGCGGCATGAAACCCCCGACAATGTCTGACCGGTTGAGGGAATTCATAGCCGGCCACTGGAATAGTCCCGACGGCGCCGCGCTCATGACGCAACTGAGAAGCCAATGGAGGACTCGGCTCGGGGACGACGTGAAGAAATCGGCAGTTCTCGCATTTAGAGAAAGGGAGAAAAGTCTGTCGCCGGTCGACCAGATGAAACTGGCCGCCTGTGAGCCGAATGTCAATCCGACTGAGGCGACGCTTGTCGCCAAGATGTATCTCAACGGGACATTTGACACCGCGCCGGATCCCAAATACGCGCTTCATCTGCTCGTTGAGGCGGCGGATCACGGTAACGCCGAGGCGGCTTACCTTCTGGCCACATCAAAGATTCCCCTCACCGAAGACAAAATGGGCTTACGCTGCCCGTTTACCAAGTTTCTCCTTGAGGACAATACGCGGCGTCAGCAGTACCTTCGTCAGGCGCGGGAAGCGAGATTCCGCAAAGTATTTGATGATGAGGACAGGGAGCAGATGTATGAGGAAATTCGCAACGACGAACCCCTGTCGGAGCAGTTGAAATTTGACTACGACTACATCCGACTTGAAGAAGAGTATGCCGACAATCTGAAAAAGGCGCAGTCCGGCGATCCATTCGCGCAATGCGCGATAGCCGGCAATTTGCTCGCGCGCTCGAAGCACCTGATGTTGCTGCTGCTTTTTTCGGGCCCTCAGTACCAGCCTGAGATATCACATCTTAACCGCCGCGAAGAGACCGAACGACAAACTCTTTTGGCGCGCCGGCACGCCATGAAGGAAGAAGCGCGCGCTTGGCTGCTCAAAGCGTCGAACGGCTCAACTGAGGCCAGATACACACTGGCGCAAGAGTTCTCCGAGACGGAGGATGAGAAGTTCAGCCTGCTTCTTTCGTCAGCCGTTCCCGAGGACGGCCTGACTCCGTGTCACCTTGCTCTCAGCCCCCTGGCCTGCGAGTTCTATATGAACCCCGCGAGCAAGCGCTATGACACGGTGAAGGGATTGAAATGTCTGGACGATTATTTGGGTTTATATCCTTCCATCCCTCTTGACCTGGACGTTCCTTACTTGGATGAGGACACGCAGGTTTCCTGGCGTCCCCGATTTGGAACGGCCCCCGAGGACGCGAAGGCGGCGCTTTGCCTTGCCGACTATCACCGAAATCAATCGCCTCCCTCAGACAAGGCGCTGACCAACGCCTACATCTGGTACAGCGCCGTGGGCTGCAATGTCCCAAATGCGGCCTACGCCGCCTTGCAAGCCGGCCTCATGGAATTGCGCAGCGAAGGGTGTGAAAAAAATATCAGCCGCGTAAGGGAATTGTTTGAAATTGCCAGAGACGCCCGCTCCAGTCTGACCAGGGATATTCAGGCGTCAAAGTATGCGGACGTAGCGCTGAGGCTTGGATTTGAATTGCCGGCGCATGGGCGGCTGGCGACGGATCAGTTGCTGGAACTGGCTGAGGACACCAATTTTGAGGGTGATGCCGATTGTCCTGTTTTGCCTGCGGACGTTGCGCTCCTGACAAAGGAGAATCCGCATCTGGAAGACTATCGCAACCACCGGGAGGAACTGCGCGGGTATCGCACCCGCATCGAGGGAGTTCCCGGTCCATATGGGGTGATTCCCCTCTACCCCGCCATCGCCGAGGGCATGGTTTGGACACTGCAACCGGATTTGGAGATACCCAGAAAAACCTTGGCCGATCTGTGGGGTGACGAATCGTCAATGGTCGAGAACTACGCTTGGTCCCGGCTTGAGATGAACGGCCGCCTGACGTCTGCGGATGGAGAGGAGCAGGAAAGCGCGGCGGAGATGAAGCTGCAAGAGACCCTTCGTCTTGGCGAAAGAGTTCTTGGAGACAAAAACGCTCACGCCCCTGCTTTCGCTGATCGTGAAACAGCGCTGCGGATCATGCGCAGAGCCGGCGATGTTCTGGACACTCAACGGAAGCTGCGCGAAATATCGCTCAAGGCGACAAAGCAAGTCGAAATCGAGCGAGCGCGGGAGCAGACGCAGCGCGACATGCTCTCCTACCTTACCCACACGCTGAACAACACTTTCTCAGGAAGACCGCAGGCCGCGCGTCAAGCGATGGAGATTCTTGGCAGCGATCTGTACGAGAACAATTCCGGCTACACGGCAATCAACAACATAGCCACGATGCTGTCGACATTCTTGTTCGCTCAGCAACTGGTGAACACTTTCAAGCTCTATATCGCCGACCCGCAGGCGTTACGGAACAACTGGGACATGGATAGGGAAGGTGAAGCGTCCGTCACGACGGTTCTGGCCATAGCGTTGCGACAAACCTTGTCTCAACTCGTGTTCGCCGGAAATCATCTTAGCGCGCTGAAACGACTCCTCTTCCACAAGGAAACCACGGCGATCAAGAACACCCGCAAGTCGTTCATGAACGAGATGATCCCGATCGATGTTGATGCGGGCAACGCCCAACTCGTCTACGACTGGGTGCAGGCCCATCTTGGGAGCATCCGCGTCGCCATAGATCCGCAAGCCGAATTGCACTTTCAAGGTAACAGCACACGCTTCACGTTCTTCTTCGCCAGCTTTTCGGAGCTAATCTACAACGCGCTCAAGTATTCGGACGCCGCGCACCCCATCGAAGTTACGTGGGCCCGATCCGGCGGTGCCTACACATTCCGATGCGTTAACTCGTGGTCGGAGGATTCCATCCGAAGCAAACAGGGGAGCGACAAAGGACTGGTATTCCTCGACCGACTGGTTCAAATGCTTGGAGCGAGCCTCAAAACATTTGTTACCGAGAATCGTTTTGTGGCCGAAATCAGTTTCCCCGAGCATCTGCTCAGGGCTTCATCATGAACGTCTTGTGGATTGAAGACTTCGGCTTCTTGCAGCCTGATTCGGCGACTTTGATCAATTTCTTCGGTGATCTCATTCCATCGACTGTGTTCAACAGAAACTGGAACCCAGAAACAGACTTGTTGGATGACCCGGACGCGCTTAGTCGCTTTTGCGAACATCATTCCGACATCCACGCCCTGACCCTGCTGCGCCATTATGGCGACTTCATCGACTTGACCGGATCGCATGACATCGTCGGCGACCAAGACATCGTCGCTATCGATATCAATCTATCGAGCGGCGTGCCAAAGGACGTTCTCCTACCGGAGGGGCATGACGACCCCAATTCCTTCCACAAGAAGGCCGGAGTCTACATCTACCACCAGCTCATCCAGATGGGATTCCCGGACGACAATATCTGCTTCCTTACTGGCGAGAAGGAAAGCACGTTCGCGGAATTCGCCAACCATTGCCGAAGTGCGCTGATGCCAATGCCGAATGCGTTCGGAAAGGACGATGCGGGTATGAGCGATTTCCGCCGCTGGATGGATGATCATCGCAAGTCTGATTACATCACCCTACGACGCGGCGTCATCGAAGGTTGCAAGAAGTTGCGGGATATTGCACGGCAGCCGGACGGCATCCAGTTCAACAAGTTCATCAAATCTGACGCCGATGCCGTGAGCGCGGATAGCATGGATGACTACCTGTCTTCACTGATGCGGTTCCTGCCACTGAAGCTCCCGGCGAACGATGAAGATCGGACGCGCACGCTGCGGCTATTTACCCGCGCCATCGTGCACGAGTGGGAAAGCAAGGTGAATCCGCACGCAAGTGGCGACGATAAATTGCGGAGCCTCGGCTGGGTCATGAAAGAAACGAGAAATTTTTTGACACACAGCCAGGCGTTGAACCATCTTGCGGAGCAGGATGCGGCCTACCTTTTTCTGGTGGACATGCGGGCCATGTTTGCCATGCCACCGCAGCTGATGCGATTTGAGGCGATCCTACTGTCGTTGTTTGAAGACGTGCGCCGTGCGCGTTTTGCGGATAAGCAACAGATGGAAGAAGCCCTCCGATGCAGCCATGAGCGGTTGCTCAATGTATTCTGGGAAAGCGGCGGGCCAAGAGCGTCTCGGGATTTTCGCGAACTGGCGAAGTATGCTGATGAACTCCGCATCACCGGCATTAACTACGTCGTTCTGTCGTACCAGATTCTGTGGCACCAACTTGCCCAGCGCCGTGGAAACAAGACCGACAATGCGGCCGGTTACAAATGCAACATCTGTCCTGATACATTCGGCGATGAAGGAAGCTTTCTGAACACCATCCAACATAGAATTATAATTTGAAAATAATGCAAACAGAAAAGCGAAGGTAAAAAGCCATATCCATTTAATACCGCCGACTAAGAATAACCCCCCCATTAAAAGAATAGCTATAAAAATAATTATGACGGTAGATTTGATCAACAAACGCTTGGCCGTTTTAATATAGATACTAAGCTGCCCATTTTCATGTGCAGAGGAAAAAAATCTTAAAAAACTTTGCCCTAAAGGTCCAAAAATTATCTGCTGAGCAACAGTAGCAACGGTCATGCCTAAAGCCAATTCCCCAAAAGCCGATTGTTCCGCATCGCATCTGCCCGTTCTGCGGATTTTATAAAGGCAAATTGGTGGTTGAGCAAGAACTCATTACTGAGAAGAAATAGGTTTTCGCTTTAGCTCAATTC
>CAISUK010000242.1 GCA_903888645.1 uncultured Pseudomonadota bacterium
GCCTGCGAACCCGAATGCGGCTGAACATTTGCATACTCGGCGCCGAACAGCTTTTTGGCGCGATCAATGGCCAACTGTTCGGCGACATCGACGTATTCGCAGCCACCGTAATAGCGTTTGCCCGGGTAGCCTTCAGCATACTTGTTGGTCAGTTGCGACCCTTGCGCCTCGAGGACGGCACAGGAAACGTAGTTTTCCGAAGCAATCAGTTCAATGTGATCTTCCTGCCTTCGGTTTTCGGCCTGGATCGCCTGCCACAACTCTGGATCGACATTGGCGAGTGTGTTTTGCTTGGAAAACATGGCATGCCCTGAGTCTGTTTTAGAACGCCGATTTTAACATGGCGGCCGGACTGGCTATTTCACTTCATCAAGTGCCGAGTCGCGCGTCAAATGCTCAGTGTCGGCCCACAACTCCAGACGCCAGATTCCATCTATTTGATCGAGCCAATTCAGGGCAGCATTGGGAATGGAAAAATCGCGCGGCTCGGAAAACCCACGTCCAGTGGCCAAACGATAAACGATATCGAGTACCCCGCCATGGGTGACGATGAGCACTTGCTCGTCAGGGTGCTGGCGGGAAAGCAGGTTTAGGCCTGCTTCTACGCGCATTGCGAAGACGCGTAATGATTCGCCGCCTTCATAGTCATATTCGGGATCTCGGGAAACGTGCTTGACGTAGGCTTCGGGATATCTAGCCGCCAACTCCTTGACAGTGTTGTTCTGGAAAATACCGTAGTTGCGCTCGCACAGTTCGGGACGAAGCACAACGGGCAGATGGAGTCTTTGCGCAGCAGCTTCGGCAGTTTCTACAGCACGCCCAAGACTGCTGCTGTAGATCGCCGCGAATGGCTCATGGGCTACTGCTTCTGCCATCGCCTGCGCTTGGCGGTGGCCGTTCGCATTCAGGCGTACGTCGATTTGGCCTTGCATGCGCCGCTCAGCATTCCAGGCTGTTTCGCCATGGCGGATCATGCAGAATCGGGTCGTAGGCAAATTTAACCCCAGGGATACGCGCTAAGAAACGACAACGCCCCTTCAACGGGGCGTTGTCGGCGATGCTCTTTACTGCGAGCTAGCCAGCGGCTACCTCGGACGTTCCAGCCGAACCTGCTGGCCGGTCAAGGAGCTCTACGTAGGCCATCGGGGCATTGTCCCCGATACGGAAGCCCATTTTGAGAATGCGCAGATACCCGCCGTTGCGCGCAGCGTAGCGCGGACCGATTTCACCGAACAGTTTGCCGACGATGTCTCGGTCACGCAGACGATCAAAGGCGAGACGCCGGTTGGCCAAGCTGGGCTTCTTGCCTAAGGTAATCAGCGGCTCTACAACCCGGCGCAATTCCTTGGCCTTGGGTAGCGTTGTCTTGATCGCCTCGTGACGCAACAGCGATACGCTCATATTGCGCAACATCGCCAAGCGATGTGCGCTGGTGCGGTTGAGCTTCCGCAATCCGTTACCGTGACGCATGTTACAAATCCTCTCGCTTTATGCGGCTGCCGCTCCAAGGCCTGCAGCCGGTTGATCGTTATTTGGAGATTATCAAAGCTTCTCAAGACCCAGCGGTGGCCAGTTTTCGAGCTTCATACCCAATGTGAGCCCGCGCGAAGCAAGCACTTCCTTGATTTCATTCAGTGATTTGCGGCCAAGATTCGGCGTTTTGAGCAGTTCGGTTTCGGTACGCTGAATAAGGTCGCCAATATAGTAAATGTTCTCAGCCTTGAGGCAATTGGCCGAGCGTACAGTCAGTTCCAGATCATCCACCGGTCGGAGCAAAATCGGATCAACAGGAGTCGGGCCCTTTGCATCGCTTCCGGCCAGCAGTGGTGTTCCCTCGAGGTCAGAGAAGATCGACAACTGATCCATCAGTATGCGCGCTGCCGAGCGAATCGACTCTTCAGGATCTACGGCGCCATTGGTCTCGATGTCGATGATCAACTTATCTAGATCGGTACGCTGCTCGACCCGTGCACTGTCAACCTGATAGCTAACGCGGCGAACGGGACTGAAGGAAGCGTCGAGCATGATGTGCCCGATGCCTGTGGTATCTGTGGTGTGGACCCTGGCGTTTGCCGGCACGTAACCGCGTCCACCTTCAACCCTGATCTGCATTTCCAGCTTGCCGCCAGGAGCAATGTGAGCGATCACATGATCCGGATTGATGATTTCGACATCATGGGTAACTTCAATATCGCCTGCCGTCACTACCCCTTCACCTTCCTTAAACAAGGTGAGTGTCGTCTCGGCGCGATTATGCAGTTTGAGCACCACACCCTTAAGGTTCAGCAATATGTCGACCACATCTTCGCGAACGCCGTCGAGCGTCGAGTATTCATGGAGAACACCTGCGATTGAAACTTCGGTCGGTGCGTAGCCGGGCATCGAAGAAAGAAGGATGCGCCTGAGCGCATTACCCAAGGTGTGCCCGTAGCCACGTTCGAACGGCTCCATGACGACACGTGCGTGAACAGGCGATAGCGTCTGCACGTCGATGATGCGAGGTTTCAGAAGTGCGCTGCTGTGCATCTGCATTCCTTCAAATTAATTGCTTGCGGCGGCACTACTGAGCTGCCGCGCAAAACTTATTAGCGCGAGTACAACTCAACCACCAGGCCATCATTGATCGTGGCTGGCAGTTCGGCGCGCAACGGGTAGGTCTTGAAGACGCCCTTCCCGGCTTTGACGTCTACCTCAATCCACTCCGGGAAGCCGCGTGACTCAGCGGCCTCAATCGCGGCCTTGACGCGAAGGTGGGCGCGGTTGGCATCGACGAGTTGAACGACATCACCAGGACGGAGGGTGTAAGAGGGGATGTTTACCCGCTTACCGTTGACGAGAACGCCGTTGTGGCGAACAACTTGTCGAGCCTCTGCTCGAGATACGCCAAAGCCCATCCGATAGGCAACCGAGTCGAGACGGCCCTCCAGTAGCTGGAGGAGGTTCTCGCCAGTCTGCCCCTTGCGCCGCTCTGCTTCGCCAAAGGTCTTGCGAAACTGGCGCTCAAGTACGCCGTAGATTCGGCGGATCTTTTGCTTTTCGCGCAACTGCTGTCCGTAACCGGACAGACGCTGGCCGGACTTCTGGCCGTGTTGCCCCGGAGCATACGAACGGCGCTCAATCGAGCATTTGTCAGTGAAACACTTCCCCCCTTTGAGGAAGAGCTTCTCGCCCTCACGGCGACACTGGCGGCACTTGGCATCTAGGTTTCGAGCCACGTTTTACTCCTTAGATGCGCCGCCGCTTAGGCGGGCGGCAGCCGTTGTGTGGA
>CAISUK010000243.1 GCA_903888645.1 uncultured Pseudomonadota bacterium
AAGGCCAATGCCAAGGTTGATCTGCTCATATCCGATCTCAACATGCCGGGCATGAACGGCATCGAATTCATCAAGGAAGTGCGCAAGCTGGCCGGCTACAAGTTCATGCCGATCCTCTTCCTGACCACCGAATCGCAGCAGGCCAAGCGCGCCGAAGCCAAAGCGGCGGGCGCCTCCGGATGGCTCGTCAAGCCGGCCACTGCCGACGACCTGCTCAACACCATCAAGCTCGTCCTGCGCTGAGACCGTCATGGTGGAAGTCTCTACCAGGACGATACTGCGCCGCGCCGCGGCGGTCTTTGCCGCGATTGCCGTGGTCTCGGCGGTGCTGATCTACTTCGGTCACGGCTACTTTCACAACCAGTTTCTGCCGTCGCTCGGCCTCAGCCACCCGGTCGGCGACACGCTCGGCAGCCTCCTGATCATCCTCATCACGTTTATCGGCCAGCGGGTCGTCTCGCTGGCCTTTTTCCGCGATATCGACCTGGGCGGCATCAAGTCCCAGGTGAAGCTGCTCGAATGGATGCAGCTCAAGGGCGATGCCGCCGTCGAAGTCTGCAACGAACTCAAGCAGATGCACACCTACAACGACGTCCTGCGCGGGCAGATGGCCACCATCGTCAAGGAAACCGAAAAAGCCGCCTTCGACATCGCCAAGCGGCTGGAAACCATCGACCAGGTCGTCACCCGGCTGGGCGGCTTCGTCGACAACTCCACCCAGGAATCGTCCACGCTGCTGGCCCAGTCCGAAGCGCGCATCGAACACAACCGCGAGCTGATCGCTACCCTCGAAACCTACATCGGAGAACGCGTCAAAGCCACCCAGGACGACCAGGAGCGGGTCAACCAGGTCGTCCAGGAAGTCCAGTCGCTCGGCTCCCTGGTGCAGTTGATCAAGAACATCTCCAGCCAGACCAACCTGCTCGCGCTGAACGCCGCCATCGAAGCCGCCCGCGCCGGTGAAGCGGGGCGCGGCTTTGCCGTGGTCGCCGACGAAGTGCGCAAACTCTCCGCCGCCGCCGACACCGCCGTCGGGCAGATCAACGACGGCATGAACAGCGTCGCCCAATCCATCACCAGCCGCTTCCAGGACAAGCTGGCCAGCACCCACATCGAGCGCGAGCGCGAAGCCCTGGAGCGTTTTTCGGCGCAACTCGAAGAACTCGGCAGCAGCTACCAGGAAGTCACCGAGCACGAAGCGCAGGTCATCGCCACCATCCGCGACAGCAGCGAGCAACTGGAACACATGTTCATGGACGCCCTGGCCAACGTGCAGTTCCAGGACGTCACCCGCCAGCAAATCGAACAGGTCGCCGCCGCCCTCGACCGTCTCGACGGCCACGCCGTCGAACTGGCCGAACGGCTCGACCGCTTTGACGACCCCGACTTCGTCTTCAAACCCCTGGCCCACCACATCGACGAAATCTACAAGGACTACGTCATGTCCTCGCAGCGCCAAAGCCACGCCAGCTCGTTGCACCAACAGACCGGCGGCGATGCCGGCGGCGACACCAAGGTGGAACTCTTCTGAACCGTGACCTCGCGCTCACTGAGCACAAGGGGAGAAAAAACTCATGCGTAAAACCCAAGCCAAAGCGACACCCGAGGCTGGCAGCCAACCTCCCACCCGGCGCCTCACCCTCGACACCGATCTGACGATATACCACGCCCCCGAACACAAGCGCCTGCTGCTCGAAGCGCTCGACCAGGCCGAGCTGATCGAACTCGACCTGGGGCAAGTCAGCGAAATCGACAGTGCCGGATTGCAGGTACTGCTCCTGGGCAAACGCGAATCGCTGGCCAGCGGCAAGACCCTGCGCATCGTCGGGCACAGTCCGGCGGTGCAGGAACTGCTCGACTTCTTCAACGTCGCCAGCTACTTCGGCGATCCCCTGGTGATCCCCGCCAGGGCGCGCGGATAAGGAAGCCCCATGGAAGAGATCGTCGCCGTATTCATCCAGGAAGCCCGCGAGCAGCTCACGGAAATGGAAAAGGGCTTGATGGCCCTGCAGCAACAGCACGGGGTCAGCGCCCCCGACGCGGAAACCATCAACGCCATCTTCCGTGCCGCCCACACCATCAAGGGCGGCTCCGGCGTGGTCGAGATTCGCGTCATCGAACGCTTCACCCACTCCGCAGAAAACGTCCTCGACCAGGTCCGTAACGGCGCTATTCAGCTCAACGCCGCCATGATCGGCGATCTGCTCGCCGCCGCCGATCACTTGGGCGCCCTGCTCGACGCCGTCGAACAGGGTGAGAGCGGCGAAGACCCGGCCCTTGCGGCCAACGGCCAGGCCATCGCCGCCCGCCTCGATGGTCATCTGGGCAAAGGGGCCAGCGTCGCCACCAGTGCCACCCCGGCCGTCGGCGCCGTCGACACCACCAGCGACGCCCTGGAAAGCAGCGGCGGCGGCAACGTCGGCGCCGACACCTGGCACATCTCGCTGCGCTTCGGTCGCAACGTCCTCAAGAACGGCATGGAACCGGTCGCCTTCCTCCGCTACCTGCTCTCGCTCGGCGAAATCGCCCACATCACCACACTCTTCGACGACATGCCGGTCGCCGCCGAGATGGATGCCGAATGCTGCTACCTCGGCTTCGAGATCAACTTCCGCAGTCACGCCAGCAAGGAACAGATCGAACACGTCTTCGAATTCGTCCGCGACGAATGCGATCTGCAGATCCTGCCGCCGCACAGCAAACTGGCCGACTACCTGCAACTCATCGAAGACTTGCCCGAAGAATCCTTGCGCATCGGCGAAATCCTCGTCAAGAGCGGCGCCCTCACCCAGGAAGAACTCGACGCCGCACTGCGCCAGCAGACCAGCGGCGCTACGCCGGGGACGGCAGAGGATCCGCCCCAGGTCGCCTCGATCGGCAGCATCCTGGTCGAACAAGGCGTCATCCAGCCGGAGCTGGTCGAAGCCGCCGCCGTCAAGCAAAAGCAGGTCGGCGAGAAGAAAGCCGCCGAAGCCCGGCTGATCCGCGTCCATGCCGACAAGCTCGACCAGCTGATCGATCTGGTCGGCGAACTGGTCATCGCCGGCGCCAGCGCCCACCTGATCGCCCGCAAGAGCGGCCAGACCACCCTGGTCGAGGCGACTTCCGTCCTCTCCCGGCTGGTCGAGGACATCCGCGACAGCGCCTTGCAACTGCGCATGGTGCAGATCGGCGAAACTTTTACGCGCTTTCACCGGGTGGTCCGCGATGTCTCCCGGGAAAACGGCAAGGACATCGAACTGGCCATCAGCGGCGCCGACACCGAACTGGACAAGTCCGTCGTGGAGAAGATCGGCGATCCGCTCATGCATCTGGTCAGGAACGCTATCGACCACGGCATCGAATCCGCCGAGGTCCGCGCCGCCCGCGGCAAGCCGGCGCAGGGCCGGCTGGAACTCAATGCCTATCATGATTCCGGCAGCATCGTCATTGAAGTGGTGGACGACGGTGGTGGCCTGCCCAAGGACAAGATTCTCAAGAAGGCCATCGACCAGGGCATTGCCCAGGCCGGCGACACGCTCTCGGACGACGAGATCGTCAATCTGATCTTCCAGCCGGGTTTTTCTACGGCCGACAAGATTACCAACCTGTCCGGGCGCGGCGTCGGCATGGATGTGGTGCGCAAAAACATTCAGGCACTGCGTGGCCGGGTCGATGTGCAAAGCGAGCAAGGCGAGGGCAGCCGCTTCACCATCCGCCTGCCGCTGACCCTGGCCATCATCGACGGCTTCCTGGTTTCGGCGGGCAATGCCTCGTATGTGATTCCGCTGGACATGGTGGTGGAGTGCCTGGAACTCAACGCCGGCAGTGCCGACCGCGACTACCTGAACCTGCGTGGCGAGGTGCTGCCTTTCATCCGCTTGCGGCAACTGTTCGAAGTCGAAGGCGAGGCGCCGAAGCGGGAGAACGTCGTCGTCGTCCGTTCCGCCCATCAGAAGGCCGGCATCGTCGTCGATCATTTGCTGGGTGAATTCCAGACGGTGATCAAGCCGCTCGGCACGCTGTTTCGCAACCTGCGCGGCATCTCCGGCTCGACCATCCTTGGGTCCGGCGATGTGGCGCTGATTCTCGATGTGCCGACGCTGACGGCGTTGGCGGGGCGTCGGGAGAACGAGTCGTTCGCGACAGATCGTGCCATGCAGTGAGCAAGCCGTTACATCAAGTCACAGGATCAGAGATACCTACGGGAGATTTCAACCGGACAACATCATGACCTTCAAGCAAAAATTGTTCATGTTGGTCGGGGTATTTGCCTTCGGCTTTGTTGCCTCGGGTATCTTCTCCTTCAGAACCCTGGATCAGGTCAAGGTGAATGGGCCTATTTACCTGGGCATCGTGCAGCAGAAGGATCTCCTGGCCGACATCCTTCCGCCGCCCGAGTACCTGATCGAGTCCTACCTGGTGACCTTGCAAATGCTTGGCGCCGACAAGGACAAGCTGCCAGTCCTGGTGGAGAAGAGCAAGTCGTTGGCAAAGGATTTTGACGATCGGCAGCAATATTGGATGAAGGAACTGCCTTCCGGAGAAATCAAGACCTTGCTGGTGGAGAAGGCCTACAAGCCGGGCAAGGAGTTTCTCGAATTGCAATCCGGGCAATTCATTCCGGCCTTGCAAAGTGGTAACCGCGAAGCCGTCGCCGCGCTGTTGGGGCAACTCGAGCAGAAATATGGGGCGCATCGCGCGGCGATCGACGAGCTGGTGAGGCAGGCCACGGAGCAAGCCGCCGCCCAGGAGAAAGAGGCCGCGGCGCTCATTGCGTGGAAGAGCACACTGTCTGCGGCCATCATGGTCCTGGTCTTGCTCAGCGCCGGCGCATTGTCATGGTGGATCATCCGCGGCGTCATGCGCCAGCTCGGTGGCGATCCGGCACTGGCTGCCGACGTCGCCAACAAGGTCGCGCAAGGTGATCTTGGGGTTCAGGTTGTTACGCGCCAAGGCGATAGCAGCAGCCTCCTGTTTGCCATAAAGACCATGGTGGCGAAGCTTTCCCATATCATCGGCGAGGTCAATGCGGCGGGCGATGCCTTGAATAGCGCCGCGGGTCAGGTCTCGCAGACCGCCCAGTCGCTGTCGCAAAGTTCCAGCGAGCAAGCGGCCAGTGTCGAGCAAACATCGGCCAGCGTCGAACAGATGACCGCCTCGATTACGCACAACACCGAGAACACCAAGCGCACCGAGAGCCTTGCCACCCGGTCGACGCGGGAAGCCGGCGGAGGCGGCGAGGCGGTGAGGGAAACCTTGGAGGCCATGAAGCAGATCGCCGGCAAGATCCGTATCGTCGACGACATTGCCTACCAGACCAACCTGCTGGCCCTCAACGCGGCCATCGAAGCGGCGCGGGCCGGCGAGTCCGGTAAGGGCTTCGCGGTGGTTGCCTCGGAAGTGCGGAAGCTCGCCGAGCGCAGCCAGGTCGCTGCCAAGGAAATTGGCGAATTGGCCAGGAACAGTGTCGGCATGGCCGAAAGGGCCGGCAAGCTATTGGATGAAATGGTCCCCACCATCAAGAAGACCTCGGATCTGGTGCAGGAAATCGCGACAGCCTCGGAAGAACAGTCCTCCGGCGTATCGCAGATCAACGCCGCCATGGGTCAGCTCAACAAAGCGACGCAACAGAACGCCTCGGCCTCTGAAGAGTTGGCGGCGACTGCAGAGGAAATGGGAGGCCAGGCGGTCCAGTTGCAGGAGCTGATGGCCTTCTTTCACATTGCAGATCAGCGTAATGTGTCTGGGCACAGCACCGCCCCTGACCTCCTTCCGGTGAGCAAAGTTGCGAAACCGCGGGGCAGCAAGGCAGCTCAACCGACTGCTCATTTGGGTGCTCATTCGAGTGCTCATTCGAGTGGTCTGGTCGCCCTGTCTGGCAACTTCGAACGGTTCTGAAATTGGTTAGGGTTTTGTCTTGTCGCGATACATCGTTGTCATTGCTTTTTTTACGCTAGGGAGTAGGAAGAAAATGTTCAAGAACCTGAAAATTGGCGTCCGCCTTGGAGCGGGTTTCGGCCTGGTCCTGATACTGCTCGCGGCGATCGCCAGCGTCGCCTATCTGCGCCTGGACGAACTGGACAAGTCGATTGACGCTGTGGTCGAGGACGCGATGCCCAAGACCGTGCTGGCCAATACTCTCATCGACAACGCCCACGTGGTCGGTCGGTCGGTCCGCAACATGATCCTGACCAGTGACAAAGCGGTGGAAAAGGAGCAGATGGAGACCATCGCCAAGGCGCGCAAGGGCAATGGCGAAATTTTCGAGAAGCTCAAGACGGTGGTGACCAGCGAGAAGGGCAAGGAATTGCTCGGCAAGGTGCTCGAGGAACGCGCCAAGTTCAACGATGCGACAGAAAAAGTCATTGCCCTCGCCGACACCAGTTCGGCGCAGCACAACCAGGCCAAGGCGACCGAATACCTGTTCGCCGAATATCGCGGCATCAACAATACCTACATCGAGGGCCTCAACGCCTTTTCCGATTCGCAGGATGCCCTGGCCAAGAAAGTTGGAACCGCCGCTGGCGATGCCGCCACTGCCGCCAAGAACCTGATTCTGGCCCTTAGCATCGCGGCCTTCATTATCGCCATCCTGTTCGCCTGGTGGATCACGCGCAGCATCGTCAGCCCGATCAACGAAGCGGTCAGCGCGGCCAACAGCCTGGCCGAAGGCGATCTGACGATACGGATCGACGTCGACTCGAAAGACGAGACGGGCCAGTTGAAGCAGGCGATGAAGAACATGGTGGAGAAGCTCGCCCACATCATCGGCGAAGTGCGTGGTGCCGGCGACTCGCTGTCGAGCGCCGCCGAGCAGGTTTCGGCGACTGCCCAGTCGCTGTCGCAGTCGTCGAGCGAGCAGGCCGCTTCGGTCGAGGAAACTTCCGCCAGCGTCGAACAGATGACCGCCTCGATCACGCAGAACACCGAGAACTCCAAGGTCACCGACAACATGGCCACCAAGTCCTCGGAAGAAGCCACTGAAGGCGGCGAAGCGGTCAAGGAAACCGTGCAGGCCATGAAACAGATTGCCGGCAAGATCGGTATCATCGACGACATCGCCTACCAGACCAACCTGCTGGCCTTGAACGCGGCCATCGAAGCGGCGCGGGCCGGCGAACACGGCAAGGGCTTCGCGGTGGTGGCGGCGGAGGTCAGGAAACTCGCCGAACGCAGCCAGGTCGCGGCGCGCGAGATCGGCGAAGTGGCGGTGAACAGCGTTGCGCTG
>CAISUK010000244.1 GCA_903888645.1 uncultured Pseudomonadota bacterium
ATCCGCTGATCGTCTATCTCCCTGGTTTGGGCGAAGCCGCCAGCGCCGGCAACCAGTGGCGTACAACCTGGGCTGAAGCCGGTTACGTCGTGCTTTCAATGCAACCAAAGCGCTTTGGCCCGGCGGTGTTGGGTTCCAGTCAGGCCCGTTCCGGGGATTTTCGTGCGCTTGCCCGAGAACAGTTTGCAGCTGCGGCGTTGGAACTTCGATTGCATGCGCTGGCAGATGTCATTGCCGAGGTTAGGACACGTAGCCAGTCCCGCAGTGGTATCTACGCCAGCCTCGACGTCGACCGCATTGCTGTTGCCGGTTTCGATCTGGGCGCCCAGACCGGGATGGCCGTTGCCGGCGAAGTGACCGGCGCATCGACAGGGCCTGGCGTGCTCGCGCGTGCCGTCATCGCTCTCAGTCCCTACGTGAATCTTGCCGCCGGTCGACTGGAGCAGCGCTTCTCGGCGATTACGGCACCGGTCCTGTCTGTTACGGGAACCGATGATGGTGACGCCTATGGCATCGTCAGTGCCCCGGCCTTGCGCCGCGCACCTTGGCAGAACATGCCGGTCGGCGATAAGTACTTGTTGCTGCTCGAGGGCGCTACGCATCTGACGCTGGCCGGCAATCTGGGTGGCAGCGCTAGTGAGAAAAGCGCGAATGGCACCGATAGCCGATCACGCCCTGGCGGTAGCTCCGAGCAGCGGAATTTTGATGTCGATTTGCGACGGAACCTGGGTGAAGGCGATCCCTCCGGATCGAGCCTCCACCGTGATCGCAGCGGCGGCAAACGTGGCGGCGACAAGCGCGAAGGCGAAATGGCTCAATCGTCCAACCCGATGCACGTCGCCTATGTGCAGAGCGTCAGCACCGCTTTCCTCGACGCAATGGTCAAGAACGATCCGATTGCCCGGGAATGGCTGTATCGTGATGCCACTCGCTGGTTGGCCGACGATGCGGAATTTCGCATCAAGTAATCAATATTCGACCGGGGTTTTTGATGTGCCTCAACGGCGGTATCGCCGAAAACTTCGACACATCTAAACTTTGACTTCGATCCGTCCAAAATCCATCTGGCAGGTGAGGTAGGGGATATAGTCCAAATCCGCCCCGGCGACGTGATTGGACAGCCAGTCGGTCAGAAATGCCACCATCTCGACTGTATTATCCTGGCGCGTATTCAGCATGATCAACGCGAGCAAGTCCTTCTTGAACTTGGCGTGCTCCGCGATATGTGCTTGTAATCGAGGATAGCCATGGATGCGCATCAGGTTCTCTTCCGCATCAAAATGATCCCGGACATAGGATTTCAACTGGGCGATTGCATGCACGGTCAGCAGTAGCCGTCCATCGTGTGCAGCGCGTGCGATCTTGTTCACACAGTCAAAAATCGCCTCATGCTGCTGATCCAGCATCGGCACGCCCGTCAGGAGTTCTTTCGGCCAAGCGCTCTCGTTTGCAACCATTAGTGTGCTCTTTCGAATCACAGCTATCCTATTCTTATCAATCCGCACGGCCAAGCAGTGAAACGAACTCGTTACGAGGATGCGTGCAATTGATCACGGCACCGACGCGCACCACCTTTGTCTGACGCTGACCATCAGTTGAATCGCCACCTTCCGAGGCGTGCCGGATAGTAGTGCAATAAATAACTCGGGTATTATGCTTTCCTATGGATAAGCTCTATGAACCTCCCGCGTGGGCGACTGCCTATCCCGACCTGCCAATCGCGGAATGGTCAGACCGGCTGGAACTCGGTATAGCCCTAATCGACGAACAGCACAAGCGATTCTTCGACTTGGCGGCGAGCCTTAACGTCGGCACGGATGAGATTCGCGTCATGAAGACGTTGGTGACCCTCAGCGATTACATCCGCACCCATTTGCGTGAGGAAGAGGCTCTCATGGTGGCGGCCAGTTATCCGCGTTTGGCTGAGCACAGCCATCAGCACGCGCAGTTCCGCCAGATGCTGGGAAACCTGCTCAGTCGCGCTCGCACGATGTCCTTGGGCGAAATCGCCGACGAAGTGAGATTTCTGATCAATGGATGGTTCTACCAGCACATCCTGACTGAGGACTTCGCCTATGCCCCGTACCTCATGCCTGACGTGAACCGACGCGGATAAGCTTCCAACATGCCGAACAGTGCCAGAGCCAAGGTAGGCTTGCTCAGGATCGAAGCTTGGGTCGTCTGGGCGACTGCAGGCGGCCTGACCCTGACTGTCATTTGGCTTGCCAGCGACAGAGAGCCGACGCAGAAGGAAATGACTTTTTCGTATCGTAAGCACTTGGCCGCCGAAGTCCGCCAAAGAAACGCTGGCGATGCGATCAGTTTCCTCAATAATCGGTTGCATGACTTTGAACTTATCAAGGGTCACTGCGAAAAGTTGGACGTAAGGCGATACCGGTGCGATGCGATACTGCTGGTCAAAGATCATCCCGCCGAACACCCGCTTCCTGCGAAGAGCATCATCTACGTGCACGACGCCATGGGCTGGACGTTTGAAGCTCCGGATAGTGAATAGCGTTCGACGAGGTGCTTGCGGCGTAACCGTGGGGCAGATGCGCTGAGAACCCAGCGGCCCTACCCAAAGGGTGCTGAGTTCTCATTCGCGTGTTGGAATCCTGCGGTGTCGTCCGTGAGGACGGAGTTCCAGTGTGATCCACTTCCTGCCGCTTCAGGTGCATCCGCTTGGGACGCTCGCAATGGCGGCTTTTATGGTCGTGGTTCCGTGTCTTTAACTCTTCTCCGATGGTCGGCACCGCAGGTGTTTCGTTTGACGCGCTGATGCTGCTCTACTGATCTGTTTTGCGCGTCCTGTTGACTCGATTAACGACGCGCCTCCGGGTGAACTTAAGGATCAATTTTCAAACGGGTTCATCCCTGACCCAAATGCCGGAGCGTCTTCCACCGGAACTGTCAGAAAGTGAGTTCTGGGTGTTTTGGCAGTTCGTGCCACCTGCCAGTGCCGGGAGGGGGAGGTGCATACGACCTCCGTTAGAGAGGCCGTATGCAAGTGCTGCTTACGCCGAGGTATTGATGATCTGGCCGACCTTCTGGCCGTTGAGATTCACGGTCGGGGCTGAGGCTGCTTGCGCGGCCTTGGCTCCACCATCATCCGAATCTCCATCCTTATCCGGGCCAGCCTTCTGAACTTCAGCCGCTTCTGGCGAGCGTTGCGTGGCTTGGGTCTGAAGGCTGCTGTAGCTATTTCCAACAGAACTGATGTTCATGGATCGACCCTCTGTTGGTTATGAACGCGAACCGTCACGCTCATTTGCACTAACGGCATATCCCATCTATTCTAGAGTATAGCCGACATGCCTGATCGCGATTAATGAATTTCGCATGATGGTGGCGCGCACAGTCCCTCCAGCATCTACTCCTTCAGCGGGCGGGTGTTGAGGCCGTACTCTAGCGTCCGCGACTCAGTATCTCCGTCATCATTTCAGCTTCAAGCATGGATCCGGTGAGAGATCCGATCGCGGTCGACATTTCACCGATGCTGATGAAGGCACGATCAAGAGTTGGCTTGGCGGTCTGCCAGGTTTAAGCGAAAGTCAGTTCTGGATCACCGAAGACCTACGGCCGGGGCGGAATGAGGAATGGATCAACGCTCTGGCTCATCGGGCACAGGTTCAGCCGAATAAGTTGGTGACCGGGGGTGACAATCCTTTTCTTCCCCATCTTTGCTCGGCAATTCGCCACGCCAACGAAATTGACATCGCTGTCGCATTCACTAAAGT
The DNA here is from genome assembly GCA_903888645.1 of uncultured Pseudomonadota bacterium. Lineage (GTDB taxonomy): Bacteria > Pseudomonadota > Gammaproteobacteria > Burkholderiales > Rhodocyclaceae > CAISUK01. Next base: position 3,738 of record CAISUK010000244.1, read on the forward strand.
AACGGGCTTGCGATTGCTCTTGCCCGACCTGCATGAAGTTCTAAACGATGCCGCTTCGCCGCAGCAGCCTCGTGTCCGAATCCGTTTTCTGACCAGCGACTATCTTGATGTGACCGATCCAGAAGCCTTGCGTTTGCTCATTCTGCTGGAGGAGCATGGCGCGCAGGTGCGAGTATTTGAAGCTACGAAGCGGAGTTTTCACCTTAAGGCCTATATTTTCGCGCGCTTCGAGACTCACAGCGCATTGAGCGGCACCGCCTTCATCGGATCCAGCAACATCAGTCGCCAGGCGTTGCAAGACGGTCTGGAGTGGAATTATCGCGTGAGTTGGACGGAGCCGCTACGCGGAGAAGAACCAATTGGCCGCTGCACGAATTATTGTGTGATCTCACGCCCTCGCTCGTGAGGGGTGATTGTGCACAACTTCGTGAGGATAAGCCAGTATGAACACAGCATCGTCAGCGCA